>NZ_BDJK01000010.1 GCF_001950255.1 Carboxydothermus pertinax | reverse complement strand
TCTTTTACCGTCAGGTTTTCAAGGTTTTGCATAAGTGATCATCTCCTTAGTGGTATTATTTACCACTTACACAAAACCTTAAACATTCTCCAAGAAAATCTCTGTCGTTACTGCTAAGTTTATTACACTCCGAAGCACAGCATCCACATAAAATACAGTCCGAATTTTTGTTAATTTTTTTGAAGTCCTCAGGCGTTTGCCGGCACCCAGTTTCTTTACTGAATTCGTCGCGAGGTATCAACCATGGCTTTACTTCTGCTAGTCGTTCCACTTTTGCTTCCCAATCAACCACTAAATCGCGAATTACTTCAAAATTTTGTAAAGGCTCAATTAGCAAAGTATCAGTTTTCCAACGGTCTAACATCTTATCCAACAAAGTTTCGCAAGCCAACGTCGCCTGCCCATTAACCCGTACTGCACACGCACCACAAACAGCATGGCGGCAGGATGCGGTAAAGGTTAACGTTGGGTCAATACTATCTTTTATATAAGATAATGCCCAGAGAATTGTTTTCCCAGGATGATAAGGAAATTGATACTCCTGAAGCCACGATTTTTCACCATCAAATCGTCTTATTTTAAAAGTAACCTTTTGCATTTAGTACCTCCTCTCTGCCGGTTGATATTTTGTAATAACAACCGGTCGATACGACAGCTTATACTCCGCCCCTTCGAGGGTAATAATCGTATGTTTTAAGTAGTTTTGATCATCTCTTTGCGGATAATCTTCTCTTTTATGCGAACCACGACTTTCTTTGCGGTTTAAGGCCCCCATAACAATGGCCTTAGCAACCGTTAGCATATTACCCAATTCGATGTACTGCGTAAAAGCCGTATTATAAACTCTGTTTTTATCACCAACAACACAGTATTTATACTCTTCAATTAATGCATCAACATCTTTTGCTGCCTGCAACATTTCTTTTTCCTTGCGGAAAACCCCAACATTAAGCCACATTGTCTCTGCTAAACGATTACGAATAGAAGCAACCGACGGACCATTTCTCCGCGAAACAACAACATTGTATTCATTTTCCCATTTCTTAGCACACTCACTTACTTTTTTCGCAGAAGAATATCCTACATTTTGAGCATATTCTGCCGCTGCTTTGCCAGCAACTTTACCGAAAGCTACAGCTTCGGCTGTCGAATTGCCACCCAAACGGTTTGCACCATGGATTGAAATGCAAGCACATTCACCAGCAGCATATAATCCCTTAACAACCGTAGCACAAGTTTTGTAATCAATAACATCTATTCCACCCATGCTATAATGACAGCTTGGACGCACAGGAATTGGCTGCTCGATAGGATCAATACCCTCAAACTGGATTGCAAGTTCACGAATTTGTGGTAAACGTTCTAAGATTTTTTCCCGCCCAAGGTGACGTAAATCAAGCTTAACGTAAGCATTCATCCCTTCTCCAAATCCACGACCTTCTTTAATTTCAGTTTCAATAGCTTGAGAAACCAAGTCACGAGTTGCAAGCTCCATTTTCTCTGGAGCATAACGCTGCATAAACCGCTCACCTTTATTATTTAGGAGATATCCTCCTTCACCACGGCAAGCCTCAGACATCAGGATCCCCGTTCCAGCCAAACCAGTTGGATGAAACTGGACAAATTCTGGATCTTTTAAAGCAACTCCAACTTTAAAAGCTGCAGCCATGCCATCGCCCGTGGAGGCAAACGGGTTAGTGGTTCGGTTCCAGTAAATGCGTCCAGCGCCACCTGTTGCTAAAACAACAGCTTTGGCCAGGATCGGATGAATATTTCCTGTTTTCATATCCATAGCAACAACACCAATAATTTGCCCGTTTTCTACAACAAGATCTAATAAGAACCACTCATTAAGAATATTTACTTTATTTTTTAAGCATTGTTCGTATAAGGTGTGTAAAATTACCGCACCTATTTTATCTGCAGAATAGCATGTTCTCGGATGAGATTGCCCCCCAAAAGGCCGCTGAGCTATCGTACCATCTTCAAGTCGAGAAAAAGGAACGCCAAAATAATCCAGTTCCAAAATAGTTTCAGGTAATAAACTAACAAAAAATTCTACAGCGTCCTGGTCTGCAAGAAAGTCGCTTCCTTTTATTGCGTCAAAAGCATGTTTTTCAATTGAATCAGACTTATCAACATTCCGAAGAGCAGCATTAGTACCACCTTGAGCACAACAGGTAGCGGAACGCGTTGGGAACACTTTTGTCATAAGAGCCACATTCAATTCTCCTGATTTCGACGCTACTAAAGCTGCTTGCATGCCTGCCCCACCGCTACCAATTACAAGTACATCATATTTAAACATTAAATCACCTCTTATATTGTTTCGGTCCAATTTCGTAGATATTATTTCCCTCACAATCAATAGCCACAATCGCTGGAAAATCTTCCACATAGATTTTGGCATGGGCTTCAGGCCCTAAATCTTCGTAAGCAATTACTTCATAACTCTTAATACTTTTGGCAATTAAAGCAGCCGCTCCACCGATAGTAACAAAATATACTGCACAATATTTTTTAATTGCTTCAATTACTTCGGGTGAACGGTATCCTTTACCGATCATTCCTCTTAATCCTTTCTCTAAAAGACGTGGAGCGTAAGCATCCATCCGCCCGCTAGTTGTAGGTCCAGCTGCCCCAATGGGTCTCCCGGGTTTTGCTGGGGTCGGGCCCACATAATAAATAACTTGATCCTTTAAATCTGTGGGTAATTCTTCTCCGCGATCCAAAGCCTCCACCATCCGTTTATGTGCAGCATCCCGGCCAGTATAAACTATACCGGTAATTAATACGCTGTCGCCTGCTTTAAGACTACGTACTTTCTCTGCAGTTAAAGGAAGTGTAAGACGGATAGGTTCTTTCATTATTTCTACCTCCTTAAAGTTCAATTTCAGCATGCCGGGTAGCATGGCAATTTATGTTAATTGCAACAGGCATACCCGCAATATGGGTAGGAAACCACTCAATATTCACTGCTAAAGTGGTTATCCTTCCACCCAGTCCTTGAGGACCAATACCGGTATTATTCACTAATTCCAGTAATTCTTGTTCTAAAGCAGCATATTTCGGATGAGCATTCCGTACGTTAAGTGGGCGAATCAAAGCCTTCTTGGCCAAAAGAGCAGCTTTTTCCATTGTACCGCCTATACCTATTCCTATTACCATAGGAGGACAAGGATTCGAGCCAGCATTAACTACAGTGTCAACGACAAACTTCTTAACAGCCTGAACTCCATCAGAGGGTTTAAACATTTTAAGTGCACTCATGTTCTCGCTGCCAAAACCTTTGGGAGCAAGCACTATTTTAATTTTGTCACCAGGAACGATTGAAACATGAAGTATAGCCGGGGTGTTATCCTTGGTATTAATCCGGTTGAATAATGGCTCATCTACAACCGATTTCCGCAGATAACCCTCGAAATATCCCTTAGCTACACCTGCATTAACCGCCTCTTCTAAATTTCCACCCACTATATGGACATCTTGGCCAATTTCCATAAACACAACCGCCATTCCAGTATCTTGACAAATAGCCACCTCTTCTTCTTTTGCAATGTTCGCATTTTTAATTAATATATCGAAAATCTCTTTACCTATAGGAGATTCCTCTCTTTCTCGACCATTAACAAGTGCATTATATACATCAGCATTCAAATAATAGTTAGCTTTAATTGCAAGTTGGGCAATAGCTTCCGTAATCTGATTTGCCTCAATTGTACGCATCGTATTACCCCTTTCTATCAAAAATGTTCGGTTAAATTACATCATGAATGTATACCAGCATTCCGTCATTACACTTTTAAAGAAAAACCTGAATTATCTTACGCAAACAAAATGGATATTTTTATACCACCGGACCAGTGATTTAATTGTTCCGGTGGTATAAATTAAGCATTTTTACCATAGACCTAAGGCCTTCCACCATATTGATCCTACGCCAACCCAAATAAACAGGTTTACAACAGAAACGATAAACCCTAGTTTCCACCATGTTCCCTGATCAACATAACCTGCACCGAAATAGATTGGGGAGGGACCTGCAGCATAATGGGTTAGAGACATACAAAGGTTAGACATAAAAGCTAAAGACAACGCAATAAGATAAGGTGGAGCACCAGCCGCCACTGCCACCGATGCAAAAGCAGCATACATTGCAGTGATATGGGCAGTTAAGCTTGCAAACCCATAATGCGCATAGAGATAAACAACAAGAAGGATAACGAACGCCCAGAACCACGGAATACCTGTAATCATACTACTAACGTTTTTAGCAAACCAAGGAATAAATCCCAGCTTAGAGAGATTACCTGCCAACGCTACCAATGCGCCCATCCACACTAAAGTATCCCAAGCACCTTTTTCAGAGAGAACATCTTTCCAATCAATAACTTTAGTAACCAGCATTGCAGCCACACCTAACATTGCAACGATAGTGGCATCGATATTGGTGTATTGGGAAGTAGCCCATAAGATTAGAGCCCCAATAAATACAATAACTAATACTTTTTCTTCAAATTTCATAGGTCCCATTTTAGCCAGTTCCTTAGCCGCAATTTCTTTAGCCTCAGGTGTCTTCTTGATTTCTGGTGGGTAAATTTTATAAAGCAAGTAAGGAATTACTAAAATTGAAATTATCCCAGGTATAATTGCTGCTTTTGCCCAAAGATTCCAAGTAATATTTATCTTGAGAGTTTTCAAAGCAAGAAGTGCAATAAGCGGATTGCCAGCCATAGAAGTCAAAAACATGGCTGACGTGATGGCGTTCCCTTGATATGCTGTTTGCATAAGGTATGCTCCCACCTTACGGGGAGACTCTCCCGGTTTGGAACCAAATGCTTCCGCAAGACTTCGCACTATCGGAAATAATACTCCTCCAGCACGGGCCGTATTAGATGGTGTAGCGGGACTTATAATTAAATCGCTCAATACCAATGTGTACCCCAACTTTAAAGTACTATCGCCTAGCAAACGGATTAAAAAATAAGCAATTCGTAATCCCAGACCTGTTTTAACAAAACCGATAGCAAATATAAAAGCAGAAACAATCAGCCAAATTGTCGAATTTGCAAACCCTTCCAACGCATCTTTAACTTCTAAAATCCCAGTTAGAGCTGATAATGTAACACTAACAAAAGCAAGTGCACCAATAGGTAGTGGCTGCAAGATGAAACCTATAATTGTCGCCACAAAAATCGCTAACAAGTGCCAAGCTTTTGGATCTAAGCCTGTCGGTACTGGGGAAAACCAAATTGCCAAACCCACAGCACAAGTTAGCAGAGCGCGGATTTTTTTATTCATACAATTCACTCTCTCCTTTAAAAAATTTTTAATTTTTCCATTCCCTTTGGGCCCAACGGGTGTGTGAATTGATTCACATTTCACTATATATTTTAACCTTTGTTAACGGAAAATTTCTAATATTTTCTATTTATTATTTAACCAGCATTAAATAATTAATATTTTTTTTAAATAATTTTATTTATATTATTTATTTCTGTTTATTTGAGTATATAAGCAAATTTAGCTCTTATTTGATTGATTTTTTTTAACATAATTGGTATACTAATTTGCGAAATAAATCGATTGTGAATTAATTAACATTGCTTGTTATTCTTTTCACTTTTTGACAAGATTCCTTTTTTAAAGTGACATTTTAAAGAGGTGGAGCAAATGGAATTACGGCAATTAGAATATTTTTATGCTGTCAGCAAACTTAATAGCTTTACCCGTGCTGCTGAGCAACTTCATGTTGCACAACCATCCATTACAATTGCAATAAATAGTCTCGAACAAGAACTAGAGGTCCAGCTTTTAGATCGTAGTAAACGGCGAGTTGTTCTTACCGACGAGGGCAAGTTATTTCTTCAACATGTAGAAAAAATACTAAAGGATGTAAAAAAAGCCCAATCCGAGGTTGAAGATTTAAAAAATTACAAAAAAGGCATTATTAAACTTGGAATCCCCCCCATGATCGGAGCTTACCTTTTTCCTAAAATTTTCAAAGGTTTTAAAAATGCCTACCCCAACTTAAAATTGCAAGTACGTGAAGAAGGTTCCTGGTCAATGGTATCTTTACTTGAAAATGGTGAACTCGACTTGGGTCTTATCATTCTTCCAGAGCAAAGTGAAAATCTTAGTATGTTGCCCATAACCAAAGACCAAATTATCCTTTGTGTATCTGAAAATCATAGATTTAGTCAGGAAAAAAGAATTAGTTTGCGCCAATTAGAAGACGAACAATTTATCTTATTAAAAGAGGATTCCTACACTCGTCATAAAATTATCGCCCTCTGCAACTATTACGGGTTTTCTCCAAATATTCTCCTTTCCTCATGTCAAATTGAAACGATAAAAGAATTGGTTAGTAATGGTTTGGGAATTACTTTTTTAATGAATGGAATAACAAAAAAATGGGATAAAATTGTCAGTATTCCATTAGAAGAACCAATGAACATAACTATCGGTTTAGCCTGGCAAAAAGATAGATGTCTATCACGGGCTGCTCAAGCTTTTATTGGTTTCGTAAAAAGTTACATTAAATCAAAGGAATTTGCAGAAAACCTTAATTTAAAAACACAAGCTCTCCCTTAACACACCCATAAACCAATGTTCATCACGACTGAAAAAATTTGGATGTTTTTCTGTGGTAAAAGGGTGACGATTTCGGCATAAAAAAAATAAACCTGGCCAAGGCAGGCAGGTTTACAAAATTAATAAATTACTTATTTACTATTTTTCATTTATAGGAAGCCCCTGGTCATTCCATCCTCGTAAACGGTAGTATTCATCTACCATAATGTTAAGTTCTTCTTCATAAATAGTATTTTTTCCTTCATTGATCGGCTCTGAAAAGAAACGTTTTGGCAACGTATCCTGAGCTTTTGTTGCTCCTTCCCGGCTGTTAAACACCCTGGTTAAAGTTACAATCCTATTGGCCAATTCTTCTAATTCCTGCTGGTTGTATTCCCAGCCGGTTACTGCCTTAATTAATTGTATAAGCTCAGGCCACTGGATCAAGTCCCGGAAAAACACGCACAAAATTTGGGTGTTAAAGATCGTTAGGCGATTTTCAAACTCTATAAACAACTTGGCTTTGCCCTCTATAGTAGCTGGGTCAATCATCCCGCTTAGTTCAGGTTTATAAAAAGTAGCTCTTAAGTGACAAGCACCTCTCGTTGAAGTTGCATAGGCTAAACCCATCCCTTTAAGAACTCTAGGATCATATCCTGCTGGTTCTAAACCTTTTACATGGATGGCTACATCTTCCATTCCCCACTCCTCTGAAGCTTTTTTAATACCCTGAGCCAAGATTGCCCCAATGCCCCTGCCATAAGCAATATCTTCCAATAATCGGGCAATGCCATCAGCATTTCCATATTGTAAATCAGCCTTTATCTTCCCTCTATTAACAGCTTCAATAGCAAAGGCAGCTAAATTACCAGCGGTGATGGTATCCATGCCCAACCGGTCACATATGTCATTTAATTTTAAAATTTCATCTAATCGGTTAATGCAGCATAAACCGCCAAAGGCATAAATGGTTTCATACTCCGGCTCCTCTACCGTTAAACCCGCGTACTTCCCTTCTTCCACGGTAGTCAGTTTGCCACAAGCCAGAAAACAATTGGGACAGCTCCTGGGCTTGACCTCAAAATTGGTGATTAAACTATCTCCACTAATATCTTCCCAATTCTCATAGGTACCATTAGACCAGTATTTAGTAGGAAAAGCTTTAGCCCCATTCATTATTCTGACCATTTGGGTGGTACCATACATCTGGTAAGCCTTGACTCCTGGATTATCTTTAGCTTTTTGACTTATGGATTTAAGCAAGCTTTTTAATAACTCAGGCTCAGCAATATCAACTTTGGCCTGACCATGAAAAACAACAGCTTTGACTTTTTTGGAACCCATCACCGCTCCCAGGCCGGTACGGCCTGCCGAACGCCAGTAATTGTTTTCAATGCAGGCAAAACGGACCAGATTTTCACCAGCAGGGCCGATAACAACAGCCTGGGCCCCAGAAACGCCTACTTCTTCAAGAACTTTGTCTTCAGTATAATAAGTGTCTTTGCCCCAAAGATGGGTAGCATCGTGGAATTTTACTGTACTATCAGTTATTTCTAAATACACTGGCTCAGAAGAAGCTCCTTCCAAAATAATCGCATCATAGCCCGTTTTTCTAATGGCAGGTGCAACTTTTCCTCCAGAATATGATTCAGCATATAAACCTGTTAAGGGCGATTTGCTAAATACGCCATACCGGCTGGAACCTACCATTCCAGTTCCAGCAGTCGGACCTGCAGTAAAAATAAGCTTATTATCCGGAGAAAGAGGATCGATCCCAGGAGCGACATTGTTAAGGAGAAGATATGACCCCAGCCCTTTTCCGCCTAAATACTTTTTTAAGATTTCTTCGCTAATATCTTCCACTCGGTAAGATTTATCGGTAAGGTTAATTCTTAAGATTTTTCCATAAAAACCTTTCATCACTTTTCTCCCTTCTCTCTGTTTCCCTTTTTATACTTCTTACTTATATTTGCAATAACCTTCTATAATATGTTCGAAGCAAATGACAATTAATTTGTCGATCAAGTCCAAATTATTATGTAAAAATCTCTCTGGTTAGAATCAGTTGATTAATCACCACCACTTATCCAGTATACCGCCTCCGGCCCTTAGAGGGTCAAGGATTTGCTGCCGCCGGGTCTTATCCTTCCTTGACCCCAGAGCCTCCGGCGGGGATAAGCAGTTAACGGTGGTGATGGGTTATCTCATTGGAATAACCTTTTCTCCTGATTTTTTTGAGACTTCCTTCTGCCATTCAAAATACTCGGCCATGTCCAAGTATTTTTTACTCGAGGCCCAATTTTACATCTTGTTCCATTAGCAAAGCGCCAATTAAGCGGATAGCCGATTCCCGATTAGGAAAGATCCTAATTACCCTTTCGCGTCGGCGGATTTCTTCGTTTAACCGTTCTAAACTATTGGTGGTACGAAGTCTTTTGCGATACCGTTCAGGAAGTTCTAAAACAGCTACAGCATCTTCAAAACCAGATTCTAAAATATCCATGGCCTTAGCTGCCTTAACTCTATACTCATCTAGTACCTGATTTAGTAAATTCTTGCGGTATCTGAATCTGGAGCCTCTAATATAGCTCTTACTTTGGCATGGATTTCTTTTTGTAAAGCTTTTGGGGTTTTATCGAGAATATTGCGCATAAAATGAGTTTGGCACCGCTGCTAGGTTGCTCCCTGGAAGTGCTGGCGAATAGCGCGTCTTAAGCCGTTATGGTGGTCAGAAACTACTAAGTCAACGCCATGTAAGCCTCTTTGTTTGAGCCAGAAGAAAAATTCACGTAAGCTTTTCTGATACGCTGTCGCTAATTTCCCTGTAGCCTTCTTCATTTACACCAAAAGCAATTTATTTATTTGCTCTTTGGCCTGGGCTTGGAGTATTTGATTAAGCACGAATTCTAAAAATTTAGCTACTCCTTCATTTTTTGCTCCATTGAGAAAGAGGTGATGCAAAATTTCGGAATCAATGGTAATATTATATTGAGCCATTTCTCATCCCAAAAGACTGGTTTTTGGTTTGGTCACCTTTAATTCTAACCAGAGGGTGGGGATGGCTCAACCTTTTTTAAATTTCCCTTTTTACACAATTATATGGACTTAACTTTGAGAAGAGATTACATACTATTTAATTTTTAATTCACATATCAACAACAATAATTTCAATTTGATAGCATCATTAAAATTCCGGACATCAAGTCCTGTTATTTCTTTTATTCTTTCTAAACGGTTTACTACGGTATTTCTAGAAACCTTTAAAATCTTAGCAGTTACACTAATGTTTAAATCATTTTCCAAAAAAACTTTAAGTACTTCAAAGAACCTTGGTTTTCTTAAAATATCCAATATCTTACTATGCGGTAAAATGTTTGCGATAAAGTTGTCTAAAATTTCTCCTGATATGCTATTTAAAAAAATCTCTAAACTTACATCAGCTGCAAAAGTGACATTAGACTGACAACTCATCCTCTCTCTCAGAGCCAACACCTGCAAAGCTTCAGAATAAGATTTTTTTAAACCTTTTAGACCTTTATAAAATTTTCCAATTCCAACTTTAAACCGTATCCTATCCTTCTGAAACAAGTTTTCAAGCCTTTCTATATACCCAAAAATTTGTTTTTTTATTTCAAAAATTTCAATTTTTCCAATAACGCAAAACACAACAATACTATTACTACCAACGTAGCCAATCATATTCTGAGAATCCGCAAATGCCCCTTTTATACAACTAAGAATATAATCTCTTTTTTTCTGCAATAACAATTCTGATGCAATTTTATTACCAGCATTCAATTCTTCCACCGCTATTACAACAGCGATTCTAGGCAACTTCATATCAAATCCCAGAGCTTCTCCCCTTGCTTCGAACAAATCTTCATCTTCAAAATTTCCCAATATAAGGTCATATAGGTACAAATCTTTGGCATTTTGTTGCATCCTCAGTTGTTCAGAAAGGAAGGCTTCCTGGAGCATTGTTTCTACTGATACCTTTAAAAGTTCGCCAAAAGCACGCACTTCATCAGGTTCTCCGGTAATTCCAACAACCCCAACTATTTTATTATTTAAATAAATAGGTAAATTAACTCCTGGTTTTACCCCCTCAAGATTCCGAGCATTATCAAAAGTTATTTCTAATGGTCTTCCTATTCTAATTACTTCGGCAGCGCCCTGATGAAAAGTATTTATCCTTTTTTTATCGCCACTTCCCACAATGATGCCTTGACTGTCCATTATGTTGATGTTATATCCCAGTATCTTAATAGTTTTATCAACAATTGTTTGCGCATATTTTCGAATAATTTCCAAATTATCACCCCCAACACAAAAATTTTAAAGCATTTTTTATAAATATTCGTATAATATCAACGAGCTCCTTTTAAGTATGTATTGTACTTCATAGCTCAATCAAATCAGCATAATATAGGAGAAATAAAGAGCCCGCACTTTATAATAGCGCAGGCTCTTTTTGAAGGTCGATATTTGTTTTTCAGAGGAAATCAACAACTTAAAAACTAAAACATAGAAATCTAATTTAAAAGTGTGATTGTATAAGGGAAAATTTTATCTTCTTAATGGAATATTCTAAAAAGTATAAATGTTACTACAATTGTTACAAGTCCCTGCAAAAAGGTTGCCATCGTCTGGGCTTTGTAAGCATTAGTAACTTTTAACCCTGAGAACTGGGACACTACCCAGAAATAGCTATCATTAACATGAGAAACGGTCATTGCTCCAGCACCTATTGCCATTACAGTCAAGGCAAGATCCATAGGAGACGTCAACCCAAACTGTGGTAACATGGGAGCGATGAGGCTAGAAGTTGTAACGAGGGCGACCGTTGAAGAACCTTGTGCTGTTTTAAGCAGTGCAGCTATTAGAAATACAAGGATAATTGCAAAAGAACCCCCGGAAATTTTTCCCCCTGCAAGTGTCTTAATGTAATCCGAAATAGGAGTAGCTGAAAGCATTGCTCCAAGAGAACCACCTGCTCCGGTTATAAGCAAAATAACTGCAGAATCCTTTATTCCCTGCCCCACCCAGTTCATAAGCGTTTCTTCATCAAACTTGGGAAGTAATGTTAAAGAGAATAAAACACCTATCATAAGAGCATTGACCGGGGTACCAAGAAAGGTTATAAGATTATTACCTGGTCCCGAGTACTTTATAAACTTCGCTACCGATGCAATAGCTATTAATATAATTGGAGCAACAATAGGTAAAAAGGAGCTCGTTGCACTTGGTAAGCTCTTGAACTGGCTTTTTAATTCATCATAGTTAATATCTATCTGATCTATTTCTGATTTGATATTACTTCCAATTCTATATGCCCACCAAAGTCCTATAAGTGCTGCAGGTATTGATATAAGCATACCAACCAGTATAACAAGCCCAAGATCTGCGCCCACATTTCCTGCAGCCGCTATTGGCCCTGGAGTAGGTGGAACTAATGTATGTGTAGCATAAAGACCTGTTGATAATGCAACTGCCATTACAGCCATAGGAATTTTAGCTTTTTTGGCCAGAGCTTTGTTGAGGGGACTTAATATTACGTACCCAGAATCGCAGAAAACCGGTATGCTAGTTACGTAGCCAATTATGCTCATAGCCAGAGGTGCTCTTTTAATTCCAACAATATTGAGAACTATTTCGGCCATTTTAAGGGCTGCTCCAGATTTTTCCATTATCGTGCCAATTATTGTTCCAAAAACAATTACAAGGCCGATATTTGTCATTAAATTGCCAAATCCCTGGGCTATTATTGGTCCTATAAATTCGACCGGCATTCTACTTAAAAAACCAACTCCATATGCAGCAAGTATAAGCGCAAGAAACGGGTGGATTTTCAACTTTGCAGTAGCATAAATGATAAACAGTATTGCAAGCACTATTATAAAAATCAACATAGGACCATGAACCATAACCGCTTTTGCAGCGGCAAGCTGCTCAGGTGTCATTTATTTTTCCCCCTCCCGCCTTAAATAATATAGTCTAAAGACGTTTTCAGAAATTTTTTCAAGCAGTTCTTCCCCCCTTTCCATAGCTTCTTCTAAAGTCATTGGGCGGTTAACAATACTGAATAAAGCTGTTATACCCTCTGCATATAATTTTTCGTAACCTGCATTAAGTGATCCGGAAATACATACTACTGATTTGCCAAATCTTCTTGCCACCCGTGCAACTCCCAAAGGAACCTTTCCGAACATAGTCTGGTAATCCGTCGCTCCTTCTCCAGTAATAATTAATTCCGCATTTTTTACCACCTCAGGAAACTGAGTAAGTTCCATAACTATTTCAATTCCCGGTTGGAGTTTAGCATCTAAGAAGGCCAGCATAGCAGCTCCCAACCCACCTGCAGCTCCTGAACCAGGAATCTCAGCCACATCTTTTCCCAAGTACCTTTTTATCATTTTAGCCAGATGTCTTAAATTTTCATCCAGGACTTTTACCATTTCAAGGGTTGCACCCTTTTGCGGTCCATAAACTACCGAGGCACCTGTTGGACCACATAGCACATTTTTCACATCACAAGCTACTACAATACTGGTATCTTTGATTCTTGCATCAAGGCCAGCGTAATCTATCCTTTCTATTTTATAAAGTTCTCCACCTCCAAAACCAATTTCACGGCCGTTGCTATCTAGAAATTTTACTCCCAAAGCTTGGGCCATCCCCACCCCACCGTCATTGGTAGCACTGCCGCCTATTCCTATAATTAGTTTTCTGCATCCCTCTTCAAGTGCCGCCCTTATAAGCTGGCCCGTGCCGTAAGTGGTAGTTATCATAGGATTCTTTTCCTCAGTTTTCAAAAGATTAAGCCCAGAAGCCGCAGCCATCTCAATGACTGCGGTACCATCAGGTAGTACTCCGAAAAAAGAATCTATTTCCCTTCCTAAAGGATCAAGAACCCGTGTTTTTACAAGTCTTCCTCCCAGAGCACATATTATGGCCTCTACTGTACCCTCTCCACCGTCAGCCATGGGAATTTTTACTACTTCAATTTCTGCTTCTATTTCGGATGCAGCTCTTTTAATACCTCTCTCAATAGCTAGGGCAACTTTTAATGAACTCAGGCTTCCTTTAAAAGAATCGGGTGCAACAACTATTTTCATAAAAGTAACCTCCGCTATTTTTTCTTGGTATATTTGATTTAATTTTATTTTAATAATTTATTAAATGTAAATGTTCATTATGTTCAACTTTTTAAAGAATTTAAGCATAATTTTGAGCAAAGTGATAAAAACAAGGAAGTCAAGATAAAGGATTTTTGTTAGCAAATATTGAAAAAATAAACTATCAATTTTAAATACCACCCTATGAAAAGAGGATTCTGGAATAATCTTGTCATTAAAGTTTCTTCGTGCTAAATTTAAATCATGAAAATTGTGGAAAATAAAGTAATATTTTTACACAAAACATACTCTAAAAATTTAAGGGGGATACGGTTGGTGGATGTATTGCAAGTCAAGATAAACCGAGCCGGCTACATAAGTAAGAAAAACGCCGTAAGCAACATACAATTTAACCTTAATAAAGGTGAACTGGTTGGTTTAATTGGCCCTAACGGAGCGGGTAAAAGCACCACCATTAAAGCTATAACAGGGCTTTTGCCGGAATTTGAAGGAAACATTCAGTTTTGCGGAGAAAAGAAAAATTATGTTTATATACCGGAGCAACCAATTCTTTACGATAATTTAACTTTATGGGAACATTTAGAACTGGCAGCCGCCGCCTACGAAATAAAGCGCGAAGTCTTTCTCGAAAAGGCCGAAAACCTACTTAACACCTTTTCCCTAAAAGAAGTTAAACACCATTTTCCCTCTAGTTTTTCCAAAGGCATGCAACAAAAGGTCATGCTTATTGTAGGCTTTTTAATCCAGCCGGATGTTTATATTATTGATGAACCCTTTGTCGGGCTCGACCCCCGGGCAACCCTGGAGTTTTTGCGGTTTTTAAAGGAAGAAAAGACCCGGGAAGCCGGTATTCTCATCTCAACCCATCAATTGGATATCGCCGAGAAGATCTGTGATTCTGTTATCTTAATAGCTGATGGTAAAATTGTCGCTCAAGGAAGTATTCCAGAAATCCAGGAAAAATGCCATCTGCCAGGAGCCTCTCTTTTTGATTGTTTTAATTTTATTTTGGAGACGATATACTATGACGCCAAATAAATTATTCTTTCAGCGGCTTATTAATGATTGGAAATTTCAGTACAGTGTCTGGCGGCTGGTTATTAACTGGATGATAGCTCTTTATATACTGCTCCCTGGTTTTATACTGGGAGTTCGCCAATATCTTCTGTGGTGGAAAGTTCCCCCAACCTGGTTAAGTCCTGTACCCTTAGAACTATTTTTGCTAATTTTCTATATCTTTGCTTGGTCTGGCTCGCTTCGGATATTTTTTGAAGAAGGGGACCAGCTCTTTTTATTAGCTCAAAAGAAATGGTTAAAGCAAATTTTGAAACTAAGTCTTATTTATTCCTTCTTTTTATTCTTCGTCTTTACCTTATTTTTCCTGGTTTTACTGGTTCCATTTCTTAAATATTACCAAGTTTCTTTGACATTCATTATTATTCTTTTTTTCCTTACTTTCTTTTTAAAAATAGTTGTAGGTTTGGCAAAACAGCTTCTAACCATAAAAATTTATGGTTGGAAACAATTTATTTTAGGAAGATTGGCACTTCTTTTAGGCAGCATAATTTTTTTAAGCATAATTAAAAATTTATTAGCCTCTATTTTTGCAATAATTATTTTGTTTATAGTTTCTCTAATTTTGACCGCAAAAAGGCTTAATCTTCTAAGTAATTTTCTATCGGATGTGGAACGAGAAAAAAACTTAAGATTTAGATTAGCCAGCTTCTTCTTAAGCTTCTCGGTTAAAGACATTAAGAAACCCAAAAATCAAAGGCTACGTCCCTGGCTTTTTCCTCGTTCAAATCTTTTATTCAAGAAACGTACTCCCCAAAATGGTTTAGTTGAGTTAGGTATTAAAGCTGTTTTAAGAGATAACCAGAGCTTAAAAGAATATTTTCAGGTTTTGTTACTTTGTGTGTTAATTGTCGTAACGGTTCCCGTTAATTTAAAGGGGCTAGTTTTGTTAGCCTTAGCTTTTATCTGGGTTAATTATGTTGGTTTATACTGGCAGGAAATAACAAAAGCTCCCTTTTTACAAATGTTCGCCTGGAAACGCGAGGATAAGGCTCTAGCTTTACAAAAATTTTTATTTTTAATGTCCTTACCGGGCGTTTTATTACTAAGTCTAATTGTAGGCTATCAAACCTTTGCCTGGATAGGTACTCTCTTAGTGATTCCAATATCCATTGTTCTAGTTTTTTACCTTTGTAAATTTGTAACCTTTTATCTTCTTTTAAAAAATTAATTGTCGGGATAGCCAAAAAATTAGCCGGAAAAATGCTTTTGGGGTTTAAAGATTAACCCAGGTAATAGAAAACCAGCAGCAATACCGCTAATATTAATTAACGCCGGATACTGCAAAAGGGCTGAGCCAAGAGGTAAATATTTGGCAACCGGAGTGTAATATAAAAGCGGCATTAAGGTGATATAAAGAAAAACAATTAGCGGCACTACAGTAGTTTTCAAAGTATTTTGCGGTAAATTAATTAAAGCAAATTCTTTTAACGTCAAAAACAGAAATCCTCCAATTAATACCGGATAAAGGCTTAAAAAACCTAAATAAAAATAACCCTTTAGTTCTCCATAGGCGACTAATTTTTTTAGATGAAGACCTGCTTTGTCTTGTATTATTAATAAAAGCAACAGGAAAAATAAGAAAATGAATTTTTTCAAAAACCCTAACATATACCACATCAACCTCCCAACTGATCGGATCTTTCTATCAAATTGCCATTTTTATCATAGGCTTCTACTCTTTTAAAGCCTTTTACATAATTCTCCCGGTAGAAAAGATATCCGCCAAGATCGCTTTCGTAACTTACATCGCTTACTTCCTCTTTACCATCAACATACACTACCTTAACTTTGGCAATACGTTTATCAAATACTGTTCCGTAAACCATTAAAAATTTGAATTTTTCCGAATCATACGAAGTACTGGAAATGGTCATCTTTTGATCGGGACTGGTTTTTCCAATACCTCCGCCTAAGCCATATACGTTAACTTTGCCGTATTTAATATTTATTTGCACGAGATCTTCATAATTTATATTTACAATGTCATAATTACAAATAGCTACATACTCATTTTTATTAAATTTTTTTAATAAAACTACCTTGATATTTTCGGCTGGCAGAATATTTTCTTTTATTTCTTTTATTAAAATACTTTTTAATGTATTTTCATCATAATTGGTACTACAGGCAGTTGAAAGCAAAAGAATAATACCCAAAATAAAAATTAAAAATATTTTTTTCTTTTTCATGAAAATATCTTCCTTTCCTTCACGGCCACCGCCAAACCATCATCTCCAATACTCATTAAAACCATCCTCCCCAAAATCTTAGATTTTAATAAATCCCTTCAGTGATAATTTCCCCCGATTCCGCATTTATTTCTATCCTTCCACCGTGATGAATCCATTTGCCTTTTTCATAAAAGCATTTATCCTGGGGAACGTTAAATTTATATTCAATCGAATATTTTAAAATATTTTCCTGAACTTTGCTCTTATGATCAATCCCAATCATTAATGTAATGTTGTAATCTTTAATTTCGTTACCGGGGTATTTTTTCTCAAGTATTTCTAACGCTTTTTTTGTTGATATTCTCGGCGTTAACTTTTTAAACTTTTCACCAGTATAACCACAGGTGTAACTAATTATTTTACCGCTTATGGCATCAACCGCTACGGCAACAAATATGGGTAGTTTTATTTCGCCATCTACCGCATTCCATACAAATCTATATTCTCGCAGAGACCCTCGATTAAAATACTTGTCTTCGTCCAAAATCATGTTATATGAATTAAACGGCTTAAAATGCTTTATGACAAAATTAAAGGCAGTCTCTTTGGCTATTTCATGAGCTATTACCGGTAGGCTTAAATTAGAACTTATGGCATTTTCATCAGTAAATCTCACTACTTCATAATTGAGATCTGGAACGAGCGTTATATACCTTGTACTGTCACTTAATTTTACTTTAACTTCAATATTTCTTTGGTTTCCCTCCATTTCAATATTAGTTAAGGTAATTTTAAAATCTTTTTCTCCTAAAAATTCATTAACCTTATTTTTCAATTTCCTAAAATCTATATTTCTTAACTCCTCGTTATCTATTTTCACTTCGTTACCAAGAAAAATTCCCAGCTCCTTCATTTCCTTATTTTTATCTGCAGGAGTTTGAAACAAATTACCTGCTATTGTACTTATTTCATTGTTAAATAAAAATAAATTTAAAAAAAACCAAATAAAAATAATTAAAGATATTTTTCTTCCCAACTGTAAAATCACCGTCCCCAAATTTACTTAACATAAAAAGCCACACCCCTTTGGTTAAAACTTACTGTTAATATATCCCAAGGTAGGCTGCGGCTCTTAGGAATCTGTACTGTTTTTTATTCCGATAAGTTCCGGTCTTAAAATTTTAACTTTAAGTTTTGCCTTTTCTTCTTCGATATAATCCCGATACTTTTTCTGAAGCTCATTTCCAGTAAGGTTATATTTTTCACTCAACTCTTTTAAAATCGCTTTCCGAACCGTCCCTGTTACAAGAGCCTTACGGTAAATTTCAAAAACTTCTTTACTTTTCCAGTATTGTTCTTCGGTCATATTTAACCCTTTAAGGTAACTTAGAAACTCGCTATACTCTGCCGGATTGGTCTTTTTTAAGTTTTCCATCCCTTCTTTATAATCCTGGATTGCCTTTTCTACTTCTTCATCGGAAACAGTTATTTTTCGTTTTTCGGCTTCTTCCTTCAACACCGTTCGTCTCTTTAATTCCTCCAGCACCTCTTCCGGAGTAACAGTTCTGTCGTCTAAAGCATAACTTCTTTTAAACAGTTCAAACTCTCTTAGCGTCACATCCCGGTCACCAATTCTGGCAACAACTACATCATACTTTTTATTGTGATTAATCTCTTTTAGAAACTCGCCAAACTGTTTAAATTTATCATTTAAAATTTCTGCGGTTGGTGTTAGAGTAAAAAAAAAAAGAGGAATATTAAAACAATTAATAGGATAAAAATTCCTTTTCTCCTCACCTTTTTTACCACCCTTAAAAATAAGACTACCAGTATTTTTTAATAAACCTTACCGCAATATATAGCATTCCAATTAATATACAAAAGTTAATTACCGTCCACAAAAAATCCATCCAATCAAAGTGCATAAGTAGCCTCCTCACATTTTCCCGTCCCGGTATCTTAGGTAGGGGTAACCTCGACCTGTTAGTAGTTCAGTCTTTTTCAGATAAAGATTCTTTGCTGCAAGAGCGGAAGCTTTGCAGCTCTATCAGAAAATTCCTAAAAATTTAAGTAGTTTTTTTAATAGAAACAGTCACGCCTACCATTCCTTTACTGGTATATTTTTACTTTTATTTTCCCAGTTACTTCCCAATTCGTCAAGAAAATTTTATGAAAAAATAAATTTTGTAAGAATTTTGTAAGAAATATCTCTTAGAGTAAAAGTGAAAACAAACACTTTCAAGGAGGGATGTTCATGAAGAAGTTTTATTATCTTATCACCGGCGGACTTTTACTTTTAATTTTAGCTTTGGTAATAGTAAGCCCGGTGGTTACTACCGAAGCTGCTGTAAAAAAAGCCCCGCCAAAACCTACCCTTTCGCAAATCATTGCGGAAGTTTCTAAAACTTTCTTTAAAAACAGTGAAATGAAAAAGGAGCCCAGTAAGTACGGCGGCTCAGTACCCTATTCCCACTTAGAAGAATCTCCGTACTTAAAAACCCTCTGGGAAGGCTATCCCTTCAGTAAAGACTACAACGAAGACCGGGGACACTATTATACTTTAGAAGATGTAAAATCGACCAAGCGACTGTCTCCCGCAACTCCGATGACCTGTATGACCTGTAAGTCTTCCGATGTGCCGGCCGCAATGAAAAAGTACGGCGATGCCTACTATACTTTACCAATGTTGGTTTATCAGGATGAATTTAAACACTCCATCGGCTGCAGCGATTGCCACGACTTAAAAACCTTCAAGTTAGTTGTTACACGGCCCGCGTTCATTGAAGCTATGAAGCGGCGAGGAATTGATGTAACCAAAGCGTCCCAGTCCCAGATGCGCACTTATGTCTGTGGTCAGTGCCACGTGGAATACTTCTTTGACCCGCAAAACGGCAAGAAGTTAACCTTCCCCTGGGATAAAGGATTTGATCCGGAAAACATCTACCAGTACTATGAAGAACGAGCCTTTAGCGACTGGACCAATCCCTCTACCTTTGTAAAAGAACTAAAAGCCCAGCATCCGGAATTTGAAATGTTCCAGGGAAGCACGCACCAGAAAGCTGGCGCTACTTGTCCTGACTGCCACATGCCCAAGAAAACTGTGAAAAGTGGCAATCTTACTTTTACGGTGGCCAGCCACCAGTGGACTTCTCCCTTAAAAGATATGTCCGCCTGTAAGAAATGCCATACGAAAGACGCTAAATTCTTAATGGATAGGGTATTTTATATTCAAGACCGGGTTAAAGCCGCTATAGACCGGGCTGGAGAGGCCAATGCTGAAACTCTAAATACTATTAAATCGGTAGCAGCAGGCACTTACGATCCAGCGATTTTAGCCGAAGCACAAAAGCTTCAACGGGAAAGCCAGTGGTACTGGGATTATGTAGCAGCAGAAAACTCCACCGGTTTCCACAACCCGGCTAAAGCCTTTGCGACTTTAAATAAATCCATTGAGCTTGCCTATCAGGCCAAAATAAAAGCTTTAGAAGCCAAAAAATAATCCACTCAACACCGCTCTAAAGAAAATAGCCCGCTGATTTTGCGGGCTATTTTCTTTCTACTAAGTTGTAAACATTTCCGTATAAATCTTTAAACAGGGCCGATACTCCCCAAGGTACTTCCTGCGGCGGAGAAATAACTTCTACTCCCCGGGCTTGTAGTTCTTCGCAAGTTTTCCGGCAATCAGAAGTCAAAAGTACCCAGGTACCATTTTTCCCAACAAGTTTTAATTGTTCTTCTGCCCCTTCTCCAAAAGGCTTATACAATACAAACTCAATCTCCTGATTTGGTGGTGAAACTGTAAGCCAGCGCATACCCGGTCCAAAAGTATTATCTTCTTTTTTAACAAACCCCAGTTTATCGGTGTACCAGGCAAGAGCCTCTTCCTGGTCGCGAACAAAAATAGTTACATGAGATAGTTTTAAATCCATTTTCATTCTCCTTTCTCCGGTTTAATTGCTTTATATCCCACTCCCCAAACGGTTTTAATTATTCGGGGATGGCCTGGGTCCTCTTCTATTTTTTCCCGAAGCCTTCGGACCAATACCGAAACGATATTTGGATCTTCGGGATAGCTGTCGGGCCAAAGGCGGTCAATAATTTCCTCTTTGGTAAAAACTCGGTTGGAATTTTTTAAAAAAAGTTCAAATAAAGCGTATTCTTTAGAAGTCAATTCCACCGGCTTACCATTTTTTAAGACTTCTCTGGTTTTTAAATTTAATACTACCTCACCGTATCTTAAAATTTCTCCTTCACCCTTGCCCTTACGGTAACGCCGCAAGACTGCTTTTATCCTGAGCATTAATTCAGCAGGACTGAAGGGTTTAGTTAAATAATCATCCACTCCCAGGGTAAATCCGGTAATCTTATCCATTTCCTCTCCCCGGGCCGTAAGAATGATAACCGGAACATCTTCCCGGCTTTTTATTTCCTGTAAAACCGTAAAACCATCCTGTTTTGGTAGATTTAAATCCAAGATTACAAGATCAAAATTCTCCCGGTAAAAATGTTCGACCGCTGACTCCCCGTCATAAGTCTGGACAAAATCATAATTTTCCGCTTTTAAAAGATGGGCAAGAGCTTTTTGGATTTTCAGGTCATCTTCTACCACCAAAATTTTATACATCGCTAAACCCTTCCTTAATAACAAGATAAAAACTGCTTCCCCGGCCGAGTTTAGACTTTACTTTAATTTCGTAACCTAAAAGTTCACACAGGTCTTTTGCCAAAGTAAGCCCAAGACCAGTACCGTCAACTTTTTGATCTTTGCGCCAAAACTTATTAAAGATATTGGGTAAGTCTTCGGTCGCAATTCCCGGACCGGTATCTTTTACATAGATATACAGGCGGCCAAAGATTTTCCGCAATCCTACAGAAATCTTACCCCCCGGTGGAGTAAATTTAATAGCGTTACCGATTATATTTCCCAGGATTAACTTTAGTTTTTGTTCATCGGTGGTTAATACGCCAGAAATATTGGGATGTATTTCTAAATTTAACAGGCGTGTTTTTGCTTTATTTTTATAAAATTTAAAACACTGCTCAAAAAATTCTTTTAAATTTATCGTCGAATACGTAATGGTGATTTTACCAGCTTCAATTTTTGCCATGGTTAAAAGGCTTTCAATTTGTTTTAAAAGTTCCTGCCCACTATCCATTATATCTTCTAAATATTCTTTTTGCCAGGGAAGTAAGTTTTCACTGTCAACAAGAAGAATCTCACTAAAAGCTAAGATACTGGTAAGCGGAGTTTTAAGCTCATGGCTGACCATAGCAATTATTTCTGATTTAAAAGCATTGGCCCGAGCTAGCTCCTCGTTAGCCTGAGCTAGTTCAAAGGTTCGTTCTTTGACTTTCTCCTCTAAATTTTGATAAAGTTCTTTTAATTTTTGGGCCATTTGGTGGAAGTTTTCGGAAAGTTCTTTAATCTCCCGGCTGTTAGTTTCTAAAACTTTTGTCTTAAAGTTACCTGAGGCCACCTCGCCAGTCATAGCCACAATTTCTTTAAGCGGCTCTTCAATGGTATTTTTTATCACTGTAAAGCTAAAAAGACCGATAGTTCCTAAAAAGGCAAGGAGCAATAAGAAATTCCCTTTTAGTTTACGCTCAAACTCTATTTGCAAATTATCCGCAGGAATCACCAGCGAAATAGCTCCTGCAAAATCACCAAGTTTGTACCCTTCTTTTGGATAGCCTGCAATATCCTTTACCCCAACGGGCTCACCGTGGCAAGAAAGGCATGGCTCTTCAATGTATAAAGGCTTCATATAATAAAAATAACGGTGACCATCCCTTTCAATGTTGCGATAAAGTTCTAATTTTCCAGGATTTGTTGCTAGAATTTTTAACATTTCTTTTTCTACAGGGTCCGGAGCATTCTCGGGATTGCGATATTTAAGGCGGGTCTGCTTTAAGCGATAACCAGTATTTTGATTGAAATACTTTGCCACCTGTCGTCCAACCGCTGCAGGATTTAAGTGCTTAAACTCAAAATGCCCCCGGCTGTCGTAATTTATTTTATTTTGACTTTCAGCAATCACCCGGCGCGTTGCCACCAACCCGGAAGTGATAACCCGGGCTTTTTCCAAAAGCTCGTTTTGGTAACTGTATCGGGTTTCCGCAACGTTCCAAATAAAGGCCAAAAGGGAAAAAAAGCCAATCACAATCCCCATTCCCAGCATAAGCTTTTGGCTTAATTTAATTTCACCCATCATTTTTTCTGCCCCTTTACATGCTCTACGATAATTATAACAATCATTCTTCAATTTTCGAAGAAAAGAAATTTTACCAATAAACAAAAATCCGGGCAGTGCCCGGCTCAATCAAAGACCTTAAGCATGACATTTTTGGCAAAAACTTTTGAAATCATGACAGGGTTTACAGCTCTCAGGACGAAGTTTTGCTGTAATACCATGGTTTTGTATCCAGCGTTCATCGTGACCGGTTTTAGGATGGCAGGTACTGCAATAATCCGGCTGTCGGTGACAGGGAGTACATGAGGTTTGGGATTGCGCTACTTGCCCATGACGTACTATCCAGCTACTCCCGTGGCCAAGCTTCTGGTGGCAGGTATTGCAGTTAGTTTTATTAGTATGACAGGTATTGCATTTTGCCGGATTTTCCCTATATTTCTTGCTGTGAACGGTTAAAAAGGTGCTATTATGCGGCGATTTACTCGTATGGCAACTGTTACAGCTACTTTTACTATGGCAGGTATAGCAGGTACTGCTTCCCTTTGCTAAAGCCGTAGCTCCATGAGTCTTATTCCAGGCGTATGGGTGAGGCATGTCTACCTTGTGGCAACTACTGCATTCGGTTTTTGTATGGCAAGAATAGCAATTGACGTTTTTATTTTGCAAAGTAAACTTTCCATGGTCTTTTTTCCAAGTAGCAGGGTGTGGTAGTTTAACTTGGTGACAGCTAATACAGGTTTGGGCCTTTCCGCCTTCTACGGGCTTTTCATGGCAGGTGTTGCATACTTTTACATCGGAAACCTTGTGATTTTGCAGCCACCCTTGCGGGTGAGGCATTGGCAACCCATTATGGCAGGTGTTACAGTATTTATTTACCCCCAATTCCCCGGTGTGGCAGGTGGTACAGGATTTTAGATCTTTTTTGGCAGCCTCACCGTGAACTGCTAACCACTTACTGTCATGATTTTGCGGTTTCATGGTCGCCTTAGTTTGGTGACAGCTCTCACAACTTACCGGCCCGCTCTTTTCTTTGTGGCAGTCAAGGCAGTTCTGCATTTTTAAGGTTTTTGGCTCTCCATGAACCAAATCTCCATGACAGGTTACGCATTGTATCCCTTTTTTACCGGCATGGAGTTCGTGGCTAAAGGTTATGGCCGTAGGCCCGGGAAGTTTATTTAAATCATGGCAGGATTGACAACGACGGTTAGGTACATCTGCCTTGCCTTTAATTTCTTCCGGTTCAGGCTTACTGCTAAGCTCTATCGCCACTTGTTTGAGACCACCAAGTTTAACTTTTACAAGTCCTACAAGCCCCGGGTCCCGATGGCAAGCCATACAGTCGGTCTTGGCATGAGCTGAAGTTTTCCAGGCAGCTACGTAAGGCTTCATAGAATGGCACGTATTACAAAAGGTAGGCTTGCTGGTCTCGTGAATCCCAATTCCTAGCGCCGATAGCAAAATAATACCTGCTATTACCAGGGTTAACAGTAATTTTTTCTTCAACTTTGCACCCCCCCAAATAATTTAAGTCTTTATTTTGTTATAATGATAACTTTCATTTCTTACAAATTTCTTACAAAAATAAAAAAACTCGCAGTAATTTGCGAGGGATAAGAAGCTTGTGCCTTCAAGTTTTCTCTATTGTTCCCGATTATTAATAATTGAACGTACAAGATTCAATGAAGAAAAGCTACCACCGGAAACAATAGAAATTAGACTTTTCTTTTTAAAGATAAGCCGGTCAATTTCTTCAACTTTCAATCCCTTCTCCTTTAAATTCAACACTTTATAAGCCAAATCTTCCCAATATTTTACCTTATTTTGGAGTACCTCGTTTGCTTTTAAAACTACGCCGTTTAAACCGCAAAAAAGGTATTTTGGTTTTAGAGCAATTACTGTCTTTAAAGAATCTAAAATTTTCCAAAAATCTTCCGTTGCCATTAGTATCCGCTGGTGTTCTCCTAAAAATAAGTCCCCGGTAAATAAAAAACTATTTTCTGGTTCATAAAAACACACATGGTCAGGACTGTGACCAGGGGTTTTAACCACCTGCAAAGTGAAATTTCGCGTTTCAACAGTATTTTTTAAAGCCAAGGCCTCGGCTTTAAGCGGAACACCCCAGGTAATTTTCCTGTATAATTCCATATTTAACTTTTTTGGCTCCTGCAAAAAGGGAATACCCTTTTCGTCAACATAAACAGGAATATTTTTTTGTTTGGCTAACCATACATTGCCAATGTGGTCTTCATGGGAATGGGTTAAAGTAACTTTATCTACCGTTATTTCATTAAAAAAAGAACTAAATTCAAAACGGCAGTGCCAACAACCTGTATCTATTAACACCCCATCAAAGTAAAAGGAATAGACTGGATATAGTAATTTTCCAAATAGGGTTCGTCCCATTTTTATTATCATAACTTGTTTAAAAAAGCTTGTTTTTAACACCTACATCCCCTCCCTGCTTAGGTTGTAATAATTATACACCATAATTATTAAGGAGTTAATTTTTTGTTAATAGATTGTAAACTCGCTTTAACATACCAGAGGAGAGAAAGTAAAATAACAACGGAATCCTGTATTCTTAAAAGGAGGAGAAAAGGGAGATTATGATATCCTTAAAGCCAAAAAAACCAATTTTTTTCGAGCTTTTTAGTCAAAGTGCCAAATACGTGGTCGATGGCGCTGAGGTTTTAGTAAGGGCAGTTAATTCTCCATATTCTGCCCAGGAAAACTTACAGGACCTAAAAGCAATTGAAAGTAGAGGGGATGAAGTCACCCGAAATTTATTAGATAAGCTTGATAAAAGCTTTTCCACCCCGATGGACCGGGAAGATATTATGAAAATCGCAGCAAATCTAGACGATATTTTGGATTTTATTTATGCTACCTATTTAAAAATGGTCTTATACGACGCTATTAACCCCACCCAAACAGCTTTAAAAATGGTGGAAGTAATCAAAAAAGTTGCCCATCAAGTTTACGATGCAGTTAAGCTCTTGGACAACGTTCCAGCCCACCATGAAAAATTAATTGAACTTTGTATGGAAATAAACCGATTAGAAAGCGTTGGCGATGAAATTTTCCAGGAAGGTACTTCTTATTTATTTAAAAACGTTCATGACCCCATTGAATTAATTAAATGGAAAGAAATTTACGAACATATTGAAGAGCTCTTAGATTTATGTGAAGATTTGGGAGATTTAATTAAAGGGGTAGTTTTAAAATATGCTTAGCACGCTAACATTAGTAGTCATTGTAACCATCCTAGCAATAAGCTTCGATTTCGTAAATGGTTTTCACGATACTGCCAATGCGGTAGCAACTTCAGTTACAACCCGTGCTCTTTCCCCAAAACAGGCGGTTTTAATGGCAGGGTTATTAAACTTTGTTGGAGCGGTATCTGGCACAGCTGTGGCAAAAACTATCGGTAAAGGAATTGTAATTCCCAATGCCATAAACCAGTTTGTTATTATAGCTGCGCTAATCGGAGCAATAATCTGGAACCTTATTACCTGGTATTTTGGGCTACCCAGCAGCTCCTCCCATGCTTTAATTGGGGGATTAATTGGAGCCACCATTGCTGGATCTGGAGTACAGGCACTTCTTTTAAGAGGTATTTTGGAAAAAGTTTTATTACCCTTAATTCTTTCGCCCATTATTGGTTTTTCTATCGGATTTATTATTATGACTTCTTTTTTCTGGATTTTTGATAAGTCTGCTCCTTTTCCCCTTAATATGAAGTTTAGAAAACTCCAGGTATTGTCAGCCGCTATGGCATCCTTTTCTCATGGTTCGAACGATGCCCAGAAATCAATGGGTATTATAACTTTAGCTCTTTTTAGTGCTGGTTACCTTCAAACCTTTGAGATACCTCTTTGGGTAAAACTTGCCTGTGCTCTAGCAATGGGCCTTGGGACTTATACCGGCGGCTGGCGGATTATTAAAACGATGGGAAGTAAAATCTTCCGGATTGAGCCGGTAAACGGCTTTGCGGCAGACCTTTCATCTTCAATTACAATTTATGGCTCCTCCCTTTGGGGAGCTCCGGTCAGCACCACCCACGTAGTTGCCTCTTCGATTTTGGGAGTGGGGTCTGCCAAAAGATTTAGTGGAGTTAACTGGGAAGTAGGTAAAAACATTGTTACTGCCTGGGTTTTAACGATACCGGCCGCAGGATTAATGGCAGCATTGATGTACCAGTTAGTTTCTCTTTTAAAGTAAAAAAGCGGGAGTATTTCCCCGCTTTTTTATATTTCTCCCAACACCAATACCCCTGCTAGAATATCATCCTGGTTTTTTCCGTATTTACCAACACCCTCGGCCAGTGTAGTAAGGGGTCCAAAATCTTTACCAATATTATCCCTTAACCAGCAATACGACACACCATCACTATGAAAGTATAAATATTTAAAGTGGTCAAGAGCCACCTTCTCTGTAAAGGTTCTAAGCTTACCATAACCAACAATACCATCAGCACTGGTTAAAGCTTTATAAGCATCAGTTTTAAAAAAGATGGTAGTGCTTATGTTTCCGCATCCTGTAAATATCAGTTTTTTTGAGGAAAGGTCAAAAAATACCTGACCCATTGCCGCCCCACGACTTCCCTGAAGTTGTTTGTGCAAAAGCTCTAGGTCACATTCGTTAATTTTTTGAACATCTTGGTAAAATTGATTAATCATTTCTAAAACCTTTGCAGCCTTTAATCCATGTCCTAAAGCATCGACCAAAGTTAATTTCACTTTGTCCGGCTGTTGGTGAAGAAAAATACCGTCCCCCCCAATATCGAACCCAATCATTGGCCGCAGGAAAAAGGAAAGCCGCCCAACCGGCAGCTTAATGCTATAAAATTTTAAACCTTTTTCAGCATAATAACCCCTATAAGTAGGAAAGTAATTGAAATACTTTACGGCATTAACTATAAAGGGCAGACCTGAAATTGCTTCTAAGGAAACTTCATCCATAATTCGCATTACGGTTCTCAAACCATGGCCTCTCGCGGAAAATATCTGGCTAAAATCCGGGATATATGGTAAAAAGTTTTCAGTCCTCAAGCTAATTTTTTCTTCCTTTAGTTCTAAAAGTAATTTTCCACCACCACCATGTCGGGCAAGATTCCCCGCCAGTTCTAAAATACAAAGCTCTATTTCCGAAGCAAATCTACCAGAAAAAAAACCCTCATTTTTTATTCTACCAACAATTCCCCGGGCTTCATCCAATCCATGGATAAAATATTCTAGTTTCTTAACCATTTTCGCACCACCACTTTTGTTCCATGACCAAGCTCCGATTCAATATGAAACTCATCCATTAGTTCCCGGGTGCCACTTATCCCTCTGCCAAGCCCCCCAGAGGTAGAAAAGCCGCCCTTTAAAACCCGGTCTAAATCTGCTATACCCGGTCCTTCGTCCTCACAGATTATTTCAATACCCTTTTTACCTTCTTTACTTATACTATTTATTTTCACAGTGCCAGTTCCGGCATATTTTAAGATATTGCGGGCAAGTTCAGAAATTGCAGTAACAATACGGGTTTCATCAATAAGACCAAACCCGGCTTTTTTGGCCAGTTCTCTACCGGCCTGTCTTGCGGTCAGGATGTCTGTTTCTGCCCTGATTTCAATTATCATTCCCATTCGCTCCCTATGTAGCTGATCGCTTCTTCCACCGAGCCAAAAGTCCGCAAATGCTCTAAAGGAAGTCCTAATTCAACAATGGTAATAGCTACATGGGGGGTAATACCAGTAATTGCCGCTTTCGCCCCCATTATTTTTACCATGCGGGTAATTTCCACGAGCACCCTGCCCAAGAACGAATCAATTAAACTAAGTCCGGAAACATCAAGGATAACCCCTTTAGCTCCCGACTTATAAAGCCTGGCGATAATTTCCTCTTGAATTTGTTGAACGTGAAGATCCAGAATTTCCCCCTGCAGAGGACAAATAAGAACTTTATTTATTTCAAGAATCGTGACCTGCATTTATTTCACCTCAAGATTTAATTTTTTAAAAGCCACTTCTAGGCCAGCCTTTAAAGTATCTTTTGTAATAAAATGATCAAAAAAAATCCCCAGCTGAACAATGGTTTGGGCAATCTGCGGTCGAATCCCCGTTATAATAACTTCACACCCCATTAATCCTGCCGCTTTAGCGGTTTTAATTAGATAGTTAGCAGTCTCAGTATCTACTACCGCCACTCCTGTAATATCAATTATAACTATTTTAGCTTTAACTTCTTGAATTTTTTCTAATAGTTGCTCCATCATGGTCCGAACCCGGTAGGAATCTAAAGTCCCGATAATGGGTAATGCCAGTATTTTGTCCCAAATCTCCACCACCGGGGTGGAAAGCTCCTGAATGGAGTGCATCTGGTTTTTAATTATTTCTTTTTGAACTTTAACAAACTTATTGTTAAAAACAGCATATAACTCGTGAAAATACTTTTCATTTTCTAAAAGAAGATTTACTACTTCCCCTTGTTGTTTTAAAATAAGTTCATCCACCGCTTTTTTAATCTTATATAGTTCTTCGTAAAAAATATTATAGTCCACTTCACGTTGGCGAAATTTTTGGTACAATTTTTCTGAAAATACTTCCTCGGCGAGCTTTTTTTCTTCTACTCCCACGATATAATCTAAGATTTCTTTAACTTCATCGGAAGTAAAAATATTTTTTCCAGTAGCTTGGTAAATCTCAACCACTACGTCTTTGTTCTGCAAAATTAACGAGTTTAACATAATGACAGAACCTCCCTTTATTCTTCGCTACTTAATACTACTGCCCCATCCCGACTTTCTTTAGCTTGATACATGGCCCGGTCGGCCTTTTCAATTAAACTATTTAAATCATCTCCAAAGGGTTTACGTACTGCAATTCCTATGCTCATAGTGACAGTCCAATCTTTATCTACAAGAAGCGGATCATTTATACTATTCATCCCGGAAGTAATTCTCCGCGCTACCAATCGACCCACCTCAGCATTAGCCTTGGGTAACAAAATTAAGAACTCATCTCCACCGTATCTCACAGCAAGGTCGTAGGGGCGGATACAACTTCTTATAACTTCTCCCACCTTCCTTAATAATCCGTCCCCAGCCAAGTGGCCAAAAGTGTCGTTATAGCGTTTAAAATTATCCATGTCCATCAGTAGTAAAGCCATTTCATAAAAATTATGATCAGCCCGGTTTGCCTCCCGGGTAAAATATTTTTGCAATACTGCTCGATTAGCAAGCCCAGTTAACTTATCGGTATGGGCTTTCTGTAAAAGATCCATTCGCTGCACTGCAGTTTCCATCGCTGCCGCTACCTGGTTGGCAAGCACTAAAGCCATAGACTGTTCCGCAATTGTTATTTTCTCCTGACTGGTGCCAAGCAGCACCAGTAAGCCATGCCGGTAGTTTTCGGAAATTACCGGTACCAGATATGCATGATTTACCGCCGGGTCAGGTAAAAGCCAGCGGTAGTCGTTTATCAAATCTTGGGCCATCATTGGTTCTCCGGAAACAAAAACTGTTGAAAATAAGTTACTAGAAGTTGCTACAGGTTTTTTTAAGGCCGGTCGCAAATGATTTAGAAATTCTCCATCCACTCCGATAAAAGATTCAATGGATAAAATATCTTGACCTGCATGGTATTGAAGATAAAGAACCCTGCTGCAACCGGTAATGGCCGCCGCTCCTTCTACCAGAATTTCACTCATAGCATAGGGCTGGTCACTTCTAACAATAGTTAAGGTTAGTTCCGATAACTGACGCATTTTTTCAGCTTTTAAATATAGAGTTTTAATTTCTTCTAACCTTTCAAAACTATCTTTAATAAGCAGGGCGTAGTGTTGAAGAAAGTTCTTATCTTCCTCGGATAAGGCTTGATGAAAGTCAGCAATCAAAAGATAATCTCGCTCTTCCTCACCAAAGGTAACATATAGCCTTCGGTTATTTTCTATGTAAATAGCTTCATTCTTTGATAGATTTAAAACAGAAATAAGCAAATTTTCTTCAGCAGGGTAAGAATCTATCTTTTCCAGTCCCCCTGATCCCTTTTTATATAAATAAGTTTTAGCCGGGGAAACAGAATTTAAAAGCTGGGAAGAACTATAAAAGCATGACTTTAAATCTCTGGCATTTAAAACTCCCCGCAAAAAAGGCAAAGTTTGCAGCAGCCTTCCTTGGACATCTTTAAATAAGAAGCTAAACATCCTATCAACCTCGCAAATCCTTGACATGACGCGACATAATCAGCTATATATTTTACCATAAATTTTTCAGCAAATATAGCTAAATAAAAGCAAAACCCGCAGTTTTACCTGCAGGTTAAAATTTTTTCCCCGAAATCATATGCTTTTCTTAAGTAATTTTGGTGTAGTTCCTGAAACTCTTTTATTTTTTCTGATAAATTTAAAATACCTTTACCTTCCAACATTTTTTTTAGTTCCAGAGCGTTAAATTTAAGCTGACCTTTGGCTCCGACTCCATAGACCGGAAGTTCAAAAATTTCACCGCCGTTTAGCTCCGGCCGCACAAAAAATCGGAGATATTTTAACACCCCATCGCATGATTCCAAACGATGAGCAGCAGCTACCGCAAAAAGGAAAACGTTTCTCTTTTTTGCTGGCAGCCGGCTTTTAGACCTAAGTCCTTCTCCATCGTAGCTTACCTGATGGATAAGACCCGAGAGGCGGTCAAAAAGAATTTTCACCTGACCGGGCAAATGGTTTCCATAAACCGGTGCGCCGATTATGTACGCATCGGCTTCGGCCAGTTCTCTCACCACTACCAAAATATCGTCTTCTTCTAAACTGCAATTGCCCCTCCCCCGACACTCCAGGCAACCCCGGCAGGGATTAATATAAAGCTGGTCAATGGCCAGCTTAACCACTTCCCAACCAGCCCTCCGGGCAGGCGTTAAAGCCTCTTCAATTAAAATATCAGTATTACCACCTTCCCGGGGGCTTCCCATTAAGGCGAATACTTTCATTCCAAATCTCCTCTCCCTATAAACGATATAGTTCTAAAGCGTTTTTATAAGCAATATAAGTCTGTTCGTCAAATAAGACAAAGATTATTTCATAACTGTCCTTTTCCTTTTCTAAAAAATCCACTACTGCTTTAATAGCAATCCAGGCGGCCTCCTGCACAGGATAGCCATAAGCTCCAGTACTTATGGAGGGAAAGGCAATGGATTGTACTTGAAGTTTTTTAGCCAGGTTCAAGGAACTTAAATAGGCTTCCCGTAAAACCGTTTCTTCTCCTTTTAAACCATCCCGATAAATTGGTCCAACAGTATGGATTACATATTTTGCTGGTAAATTTCCAGCAGTAGTTGCCACAGCTTTTCCTGGAGGTAAAATCCCAATTTTTTTAATTATTTCTTGACATTCGGCCATTATTTTAGGCCCACCGACACGGTGAATGGCCCCGTCTACCCCACCTCCACCCGCAAGCCTAGAGTTGGCAGCATTAACAATAGCATCAACTTTTTCCCGGGTAATATCCCCAATTTTTAAAATAAGTTTGGAATTTCCAATTTTTCGCTCCATAATTTCACCTCTTTTGTTAATTCGGCAAAATCATTAAAAAATCCTCTAATATTAAGGTATAAAAAGTTAAATCACCGGTAAAAACCGGTGACAGGAAAAAAGAAACGGCAAAGTTAGCATTACCCAATATCATACCAAAAACGGATTTCTTTTATTCCTCCTCACTATTATCCAGCAGTAACCTTTGAAAACGTTCTCTTAATACTTTTTTTTGCACTTTCCCTACACTATTTTGGGGTAGCTCGTTTAAAAATACTATCCGATCAGGAATCCAAAAAGACAGGAGTTTTCCGCGAAGGTAATTTAATAAATCCCCTTCGGTAACCCTGGCATCCTCCCAAAGAATAACAAATGCCACGGGACGCTCCTGCCAAACGGGATGCGGAAGTCCCACTACCGCCACTTCTTTGACATCAGGATGAGCTAAAAGGTATTTTTCCACAATTAAAGTTGATATCCATTCTCCCCCACTTTTTATAACATCCTTTTCCCGGTCACAAAACTCTAAATAACCGTATTCATCAATAGTAACCAAATCATAAGTGCGAAACCATCCGTCCACAAAGGCTTCTTTTGTATGGATTTGGTCGTTATAATATTCCCGGGCAAGCCAGGGCCCTTTTAACCAGAGTTCACCAACAGTTTTGCCATCGCGTGGTACATCTTCGCCCTTTTCCCCAACCACCCTTACTTCAATCCCCGGAGCCGGTAGGCCAAGTTTTAACCGCTGTTTTTGTTTTTTTTCTTGGGAAAGATTAAATAATGAAGATTTTAAAAAATTACTGGCAACAAAAGGAGCTGTTTCCGTTAGGCCATAAACCTGTTCAACTGCCACACCATATTTGGAAAAACCTTCAATAATCTCCATAGTTAGGGGGGCACCGCCTACCAAAACTTTTCGAAGGCTTCCTAAATTTATGTTTTCTCTATTTGCGGCTTTTAAAATCTCCTGAAAAACCGTAGGCACTCCCGCAGCTAAAGTTACTTTTTCTTGAGCAATTATTTTAGCTAAAAATTCACCCTTAAAATTGTTCCCAGGAAGAACCATCGTTGCCCCAGCCATAGCAGCAGCGTAAGGAATTCCCCAGGAGTTGACATGATACATAGGCACCATTACTAAAATTTTATCGCTTTCCGCTATCCCAAAGCCGTTTGCCATACATAAAGCCATACTGTGCAGATATAAGTCCCGGTGGGTATATAACACTCCTTTCGGAGTACCGGTAGTTGCAGTAGTATAGCACAGTTTAGCCGGAAGGTCTTCTGCAATTTCGTCAAAATCAACAAATAAAACGTTTGCTTTAAAATTAATTTCCTCTATAGTAATTACTTCTCGCACCAAATGAAGTTCCTCTTTTAACTCATTGATTAGCGGTAAAAATTCTCTTTGGGTAAACAATATTTCATCCCGCGCATGGTTTATCGTATAAAGTATTTGTTCTTTACTATATCTTAAATTTACAGGATGCAACACCGCTTCAGCTAAAGGCACCGCAAAGTAAAGCAGAAGATGAGGTAAATTGTTCCAGGCTAAGGCCCCTACCCGACTTTCCCTTCTTACCCCCAGAGTTTTTAAGAACGAAACAAGGCTTAAAACCTGCCTAAAAAACTCTTGGTAATTTATTTCCTCCCGGTTCAAGCCATTAAAATAAACAATGCCTTTTTCACCAAAATACAAAGCAGCCCGCTTTAAAATCTTTCCGAGATTTAATTGATAATTCATCTTATCAGAACCTTTCGACATTTTGTTGTAATTTTTGTTAAATTTTGTTATTATGGAACTGGAGGTGAAAAAATTGGAAAGAAATTTTTATTTAAAACTGAAACTTAAAAAAATTGAGGAACAAATTAAGTTTCGAGAAGATTTCTACCGACTCTTGCACGGAAATTTTCCGGTTTTAAAATTAAATCAGAAGGCTTATATTCCCATCTCCTGGTTAAATGAATACTGGCAAAACTTTTATAAACTAAATGAAGAACTTTTCCGCGAAAGAAAAAAGCTCATGGAAGAACTAAACATTACCACAAAAATATTACCTTTTTCAAAAAGCAAAATATCATAAAAATAATTTCACTTCTGTACAAAAAATCCAAGGACTTTTTTCTGGCCCTCTTCTAAAGATTCTACCGCTACATCCTTAAGCCCTTTCACCGGTTTAAGACAGCAATCGGCATCTTTAAAAAGATTTAGGGCTTCCTCAACGGTGATCCCTGCAAAAAACGCACAAATTTCCTCATAATAACGATTTCCTTTTACCGCAGGGGTAAACTGTCCTGGTTTTAAATCTTCCCGGTTAATGGCCTTTAAAAAGTTAACCCAAAATTTTTCTTCTAAGGCTCCTAAGGATAAGTAGCCATCTTTAGCTCTATATACATTGTAGCAAACAACCCCACCATTTAAGAGCCCTTCTCCCGGGCCCGGTACTCTTTTTTTGTCACCATAAACAGCTGCTGCCAATACTCCCCAGCTTTCCATAAGTTCGGCCATACCTATTTGGAGGTACATCCCCTGTCCTGTAACTTGCTGATAATATAAACCACCCATCACCAGCGAGCTCAAAGCAAGTCCTCCGGCAAAATCCGCAATTGGTGCTCCAATTACCACCGGACCGTCTTTGTAGGTATAGCCTAAGATTCCACTTTGAGCAAGATAGTTTAGATCGTGTCCCGCTTTATCCGCATCCTCGGACCCCTCCAAGTAGCCTCCTAAATTAATGTAGATAAGCTTCGGATTTATTTCTTTTAACTTATAATAACCAACCCCCAACTTTTCCATAACTTTAGGACGAAAACTTTCCACTAAAACTTTTGCCTCTTTTACCATTGCTAAAAATTTTTCCCGATCTACCGGATCTTTCAGGTTTAAAAAAACTTTTTCTTTGTTTTGGTTTAAAAGCCGGTAAATAAAGGCCTCCTGACCATCAAAACTCATCATCGCTTTTAAATAATCGCCTGAAAAGGGATCCTCAATTTTCACCACCCGGGCACCATAGGCGGATAACAAAAAAGTACCGTAAGGACCAGGTAAAAGCCGGGTTAAATCCAAAATAAGTGGCTTATCCGCCAGTAATCTCACCTTTCCTCCCCCTTTTCGTTTACTCGCCGTAATTGCTGGTATAAGTTTGATCTTTTAAATCCTGACATTTTTGCTAATTCAGCTTTCTGACCGTTATTTAATTTTAAGCTTAACTCAATAATTTTTTCCTCATAATTAGCTAAATTAAGAAAAGGATACACTTCCTTAAAATTAAAAGCTTTGTAACTGGCTAACATGAGAAATTTTTTAAATAAAAAGGAAATCTGTCCCTTATCTAAGATTTCCAGAACTTTATAAAACTCTTCCCCATACAGTTGACTAAATTTTGAAATTTCTAATGTTCCAATTTTCCCTGCCGCAATTCCTTCCTGCAAAAGTTTAGAACCCAGGGTAAGGCCAGCAAAGCCATTATTTTCGGCTAGCTGCATACACCATAAAAAGGGCTCATCCTTAAAGATCTCCAGCAGTTTCTCTTTTCTTAAATAAGATTGTACTACAGGGTAATCACCGTAAACATACATTTTTAGAGTTGTTGCGTGACTTTGCAAGGTAGATACGGCATAAATTAGTGAAGAAAACTTTACCACGCCCAAAACCCTACCTTTGTAGCCAACCATAGGATAGACTAATTGGGGATATTTAATCAGGTAATTAAACCCGGTTTGCAAGCGGTCATTTTCAAAGAAATAAACAAAACCTTTGATTTGCTGAACTACCCGCATAAAAAAACCCCCTAGATTAATTTTAGGGGATTTACTGCTAGAATTCACCCTTTTAGGGGTAAACGGCTGTTTTTTGACCTTAAACGGTTAAATGAGAAGTTTACCTTTCTTTATAATTAATTCTCCATCTAAAGCTACCGTCGGTTGGACTAAAATTAAATCCAGGTGAAAGCGCACGTCATTATCGCCACCAAAAGATAAATTATTTCCAAGAGCTAAATGAACGGTACCCATAGCTTTTTCCGCTTCCAAGGGAATGCTTTCTAAGTGGGCATGTTCATTGGTTCCAATACCAAATTCGCCAATTAAACGAGCCCTTTCCCCGTATCTATTAAAAGATTCCTCTAAAACACTGCTTCCGGGCCCCTCAATATTAACTACTTGACCATCGACAACCCGAACAATTAATGGATGGGGTCCAAATAGTTTTTTCCGGCCGTCCACCACCAAAACCCCCGAGGTCCCTTCCAGTAGAGGCGCAAGAGATGCTTCTCCTGCTGGGAAATTGCCAAATTTACCGGGTTCGGTAAAATTTCCAATATCTAATAAGCCAGTCTTTCCCTTGATGTTTACTGTAAAGTTTGTGCCTAAGGCAGAAGTAATTTTAACTTCCGAGGCTTTAGTTAAAAGCCTTGCAAGTTTTTCCGTTCTTTGAGCTAGCTTCTCCAAATCTGCCTGGGCAGCCCGGCGAAAAATTTCTGAGGTAATTTTGGGGAGACTGGCAATCCTTGCTCCCGCCTCACAAGCTTTTAGCCGCAAAGGATGATGGGAATAAGACTTTTCCGTTAAAAATACCACAATATCCGCTCCGGATAACCGCTCTTCGATATCCGGGGGAAGTTCCGTATCAAAAATTTTCACAAGACCCAAATCCGCTTTAAACAACACAGCTGTTTCGGAAAGGGCTCGAGCAAGCTCCTCCCGTTTGGAATCAAAGATGATAATTACTTTTTCAAAAGGCTTTAAATTAAAGTTTTTCCGCCAGAAATTTTTCGCCAGTTCTTTTAACGCCATAAAAAACACTCCAGTGTTATTTTTGTAAAAGTTTTTCCCTCTGCCCTTTGGATCGTACCAGCGAAGCAGTCGCCGAAGCCAGAGCAATTAATGCTCCAACAAAAAATGCTTCCTTAAAGGCATTAGCTAATGCTTGTACAAGGGCCAGTTCTTTAGGGTAATGACTTTCTAAGTAATAGTTTAGATAGTAAGTTTTGCGACCGGTAAACACTGCTCCAGCTACTGCAACCCCCATAACCATTCCCACATTGCGCATGGTAGCTAAAAATCCGGAAGCAGTCCCTAACCGGTTTTTAGGCACGCTCCCCATAATGGTACTATTGTTAGGGGATTGAAAAATAGCACTGCCCAGTCCAATTAACATTAATGTAGAGATCATTTTAACAATTGTTGCACTAGGACCGAGCTGGGAAATAAAAAATAGCCCTAAAGCCATCACTATCATTCCCAGAGGTGCTAAAATTCTTGAGCCAATCTTATCGGATAGACTTCCACTAATTGGTGCTACAATCATAGTTAAAAGAGGGTGTACCGACATAATCATCCCGGCTTTCTCCGGGGAAAATTGCCGGAGCTGCTGGAGATAAATGGGCATCAAAAATACTACTTGATATAACGCTACATAACTTAAAAAGGCACTCAAATTGCTGAAAGAAAAATCCCGGTTATTAAACAATGCCAAATCCACCATAGGCTCTTTAACATGCTTTTCAGTGTATAAAAATAAAATAAAGGCTAATATTGAAGTTAGCAAAGCACCTAAAATAAAAGGATGCGTAAAGCCATATTTTTCAAAAAAAGTAAGAACAATCAAAAGACTTCCCAACCCAATAAAACTAAGGAGCGCCCCTATAAAATCAAAGGAATGTTTTTCTTTTAAAGTAGCAGGCTTAATTACTTTATAAGCTAAGATGCTTCCTATTAAACCTATGGGAATATTAATAAAAAACACCGACCTCCAGCCAAAAAAATGGGTCAAAAACCCTCCGGCGGAAGGTCCAAAGGCCAGCGCTGCCGCTACCGTCATTCCGTTAATCCCAAGCGCTTTTCCCCTTTCCTGGGGCGGAAAAACCTCGGTAACAATCGCCGGAGCCATCGCCATCATCATTCCGGCTCCCAAAGCTTGTATTACCCTGGCTCCTATTAAAAAATTAAGCATAGGTGAAAGCCCGCATAACAGGGAACCTATAGTAAATACTACAAATCCCGTTACATATACCGGTTTTTTGCCGTATAAGTCCCCAAGGCGGCCGTAAGTTAATAAGAGGGTACTTATAAACAAAAGGTAAATTAAGATAACCCATTCGCCGGTAGCAAGACTCGCTTTAAAATCTTGTATAATCGATAATAAAGCTATATTTACCACACTGGCATCCAACGGGGCCATAAAGGTTCCAAGAGCTACGACCCATAATACTCTCCACCGGTACTCCATACATTCCTCCCACCATTAATTTTTCTTTATGGATAAAAGATTTTCAAATCGCTCTACTAACTGGGTAAACCTTATAACAGTATCATCCGGAAACCTTTCCTTTTCAACTTCAAGATAATACCTGTTAACTCTTTCCTTTAACCCATCGTTCATGATTTTTTCTGCCACCGGAAAGAGCCCCTCATTTTCTTTTAAAATATGCTGCCGTAAAAGTTTAACATAGTCGCGGGCAGCTTCTACAATTTGCCCAATTGCTTCCTCGTCTCCTTCCATATACTTTTCTGCTGCCTCGTCCAAACGGCCTACAAATCTCCGCCCTAACTTATGTTCTAAATTCAAAAGCTCCTGGGGACTATTTTCCCGGGGCATTCCCGCTTCATAAAGCGCCGGAAAAAGTACATCCTCTTCTTTTCCATGATGAAAGCGATCGGCAAACTCTCGAATAAACATTACCGCTCCGGTAAACACTTCCGGAGGCACAAACTCCCCCTGGGACAGCTTTTCGGCTCCGGTTTCTAAAATATCTAACATTCTTAAGATAAGCTCATGTTCCTTTACCATCACTTCGGTGCAATTTACCATAACTATCCCCCCTATTAAGGGAAATTTTTTAAATACTCTTTTTTTAGGCAGCGATTGGCAACAACAATAAGACCGGCAGCCTCAGCAATTTTTCGAGCTTCCTGGCTATCCACCCCTTCCTGTTGCCATAGAACCTTAGCCCCGATAGCAACGGCAGCTTGGGCAATTGCCGGTACTTCTTCGCTTCTCCGAAAAACATCCACAATTTCCACCTTTTCCGGAATTTCTTCTAATGACTTATACGCTTTCTGACCTAGAAAACTATCCAAGTTGGGGTTAACCGGATAAATATTATAACCTTTTTCCATTAAAAATTTTGCTACTTGATAACTTGGCCGTTCCGGCTTATCCGATACCCCCACTACCGCTATATTTTTATAGCGAGATAAGATTTCTTTTATCTCCATTTTCACATCCCCTTTTTTTAGGTTATATGTTATAACTTATTTTTATAACAAACAATAAATTACCAACAGGATTTTTTGCTTGCCTAGCGAAATTTACTTTTTGAGGTGAATTAAATGACTCTACTGTCCTTCTTTTTTCTTAGCATAATAGCAACGATAGCATAAGGCTATATAGTTTTTATCACCTACCACAATCTGCTCCTTTTCTCCTGATAAACGATAAGAAATGGTTGCTTCGCCACCGCACTCAAAGCAAACGGCTTTTAGTTTATCTACCCGGTCGGCCAGAGCGAGTAATTTTGGCATTGGACCAAAAGGATTTTCGTAAACATCCAAATCTAACCCGGAAACCAAAACAATTTTCGACCGCCGGCGCAAATTTAAACAGGTTTCCACCAGTTCGTCAGCAAAAAATTGAGCTTCATCTACCAAAACCGCATCGTAATCTTTAGCTAAATCCCAGATGACTTCAAAATCAAAGCGACTTACCGGGTACGACTCTAACTCAAAACCACTCCTACTGACAATTTTCTTATTGCCAAAACGACTATCTAAAGCATGGTGAAAGGCTATTACTTTTTTCTTGGCATACATAAGCCGAAGGGCTCTTCGTACCAGTTCTTCCGATTTACCGGAAAACATCGGCCCGGTTATTACTTCAATTCTCCCCATTTTGCCTCTCCTTTACAGTTCAAGTTGTGCAGCTAAAAGTGGAGCATGTTGCTGGGCCCCATATATGTCCGTTTCCCCCAAATATCCTGCCGGTAGAGGACGAACTATGGTAAACTTCACCGCTAACGCTGGATCAAAGTAAAAAATCCCAATAATTTTGTCTTCGGAAATCCTATAAAGTTTTTTTATTAATTCGCTATTAATAGCTTTTTTCCCTTTAACTTTTTTATAAATTTCCTCGTCTTTGAAAATAATGTCAAAAGTTAGTTCAAAAGGCCCGGAATTCTTACTCCGGATTACTTTGGCAATGTCAATAAGTTTTACCACCACCCATTACCCCCCTACTTCAAAGTATTCAACGGGAAAAAGAATTTCCGGGTTATCTACTTCCACTAAATGGTGGATGGAAAAATTATAAACATCTCCTACCGGAATATCCGACGGCGAAAAAGGAAAAGCAAGGTTACCTGCAGTGGAGATGCGCCCAGGAAAACCATAATGGAGCATGGTACTGCGGGCAAAGCTTAAAATTTGCTCGGCAGTATTTTTGTCTTCTGCCACCACATCCATCACAATGCCAATTTCATGGGAAAGTTTATTTTCCGGCTCCAATTCGCCCATAACCCCATTTATCCCGTAAGGAATAAAGTTTAGATAATACTTTCCTTTAAGCTCAGGAAAATTATCTTCTACCCGTTTTTTCACCCCCAGAGCTATTTCCCGAAAGTTTTCAATAAATTTGGGGTCTCTACTTCCAGCAATACTAATAGCCCGAAAACCAACTCTTTTTACCCCTTCTATTTTTAGCCAGTATTCTGGGGTTTTAATAAATTTGGTACCAGTGACCCTAACCGTCCGGTCATCCACTGCTTGAAAGTTCACCTGCGCTAGATCGAGTTTACCTCCTGGACCATGCAACTCGAAGGGGCTGGTTTTTTCGTAAAGAGAATGGGCAGATACCGAGAGAGGGGTTGCCCGCCGTTCGGGATTTAAAGGGTAAACCACAAAACCTTCCAGGTCAATTTCACCCATCAGACAATCACTGCCACTTCCCGGTTCAGTAGCAATGGCGGCGCATTCTAAGATTTTGCCTAAATGTAAAGATAACCCCACATCAAAACCCTGGGCTACGGGATACGCGGCAAAAACCGCCGGGTCAAAAGCTCTTCCCGCTACAATTACTTGACTACCCGCTTCAAGCGCTTTTATAAACGGCTCCATCCCCGCCTGGGCAACTATCCGTACTGCTTCCTCTACTTCTTGGACAGTTAAATCCGGAAGGTTTCCTAAAGGTTTTGTTTTACCGTGACTTACCTTCTCTTTTAACCATTCTTTATCTATTTCGGTATCGATAACCGCCATCTTAAATGAAAGTTTATTTTCGGAAGCCAGTTCTTGAATAATTTCTACTACCTCCATAAGGTGAACCCTACCGCCGGCTCCACCGGCAGTACCAATTAAAACCGGAATTTTTAGCTCAGCCGAAGCTTTAAGCATATAATAAAGATCTCTTTTAACCGCAGCCCTCTGGGTGAAAGATTTTCCAGCCCCTAAATAGTACGGCCCGGGGTCTACCGAGCCGGCATCAACAGCAATAACATCTGGTCTTTTATTAAGGCCCGCTTCAAAAGATTTTACCGGAAAGCCGTATCCCAAAATAGCGGTAGGGGATAATATTTTCACCTTTTCCATTTAATTACCTCCTCGCCTCTTTAAAAGGGCAATTGCCCGCTGCATTTCATTATAAACAATCATTAATCCTTCATCTAATCCCATCCCCGGCTTTGCCAGCATCTGGTCCGGGCGAGTTGCTAGCGCCAGATGCACCGATACTTGAGCTGAGCGGTCTGTTTCGTTACAGGTACCACCAAGATACGCTCCTACACCCCTTTCTTTAGCGTAGAGTACCGCTTCGACCGTATTGTTAATTCCCCCTAAATCGGGAGTTTTGATCTGGACCATGTGTCCTGCTTTATGATCCACAAACAGTCGAATATCTTCTAACGTATTGCACCATTCGTCGGCTACGATCTCTACGGGAATACCTTTTTGGTCAATTATTTCCCGAAGTTTAGCTAAAGCTTCTATTTGTCCCCAAAGGCTTCCCATATCTACCGGCCCTTCAATTCTAAGCCTAAAGGGCGCTGCCATCAGGCTTAAAGTTGAAAGGTAGTCGGCAATTTTCGTAAGATCATTGGCAAAAATTAACCCTATGGTACCGTAAACATCAATATGAATCACCGGACGGTATTCATCCCCTGCCAGCTCAACTATTCTCTTTTTAAGCCAGGTTAGGTACGATAAAAGCTTTTCCCCCTGCCTTCCCAGTTTTTCTTCAATGTTATTAATAAGGGCATGGGGCAAAACATCGGCTCTTTTAATGATGGCTTTATCCGCATTGGTATAAAGATCATCGCCGGTTTGCACAAATATTGGTACCGGCTCCGGAATTACAGGTAATTGATATTCTTCCGCTATCACTTCCGCCATTAGTTTTCTTTGCGCCTTTGCTACAGCATCTAATAACGCTTGGGTAATACCATACCTCAGAGCAGTATGGAGGAGCTCACCTTGAAAGTTTAGCTCCCGGTCAAAATAATGAGCAAGCTTTCGAAAACTCTTTAACTCCTGGCCAATAAGCTTAGGGCGTATTTCTTTTTCCAAAAACGGCATAAACTCCTGGGCGGTAAAAAGGGGATCCCGGCCTCCGGCTCCGGAGTACTGAACAGCGGCACAATCGCCACAAGCCACTTCCCCATTGTCCAGAACAAGCATTACCAAAATCGATTCGCCTTTCTGACGAATTCGTTTAAATCCGGGAGTTTTAGGTTCTCCTTCATACCAGAACCCGTTATGTACTGCCCCCTTTTTAATAGCCTCTTGGTCGTCAAAATAAAAACCGGTAAGTCCTGGCGCAAAAACTGCATCGATAATTTTCATTTTCTCGCCTCCAAAAATACTTCTAAAAACATCTTACCCCCACTTTAAATCCCTATGCAAGTCTTTAGTAGCAAATAAAGGTTTAAAGATTTTTTTGGCGAATATATTAAATGCTAAAGATTAAGAAATAAAACAGGTGAGAGCATGGAAATAATTAAGATTCTTCTCTTAGGCTTAGGTCAAGGCGGTACCAGGTTTTTAAAAATTCTTGGGAAAAGAACTAATCTAAAGCTTGTGGCCGTTGAGAAAAATCCCAAAGCTTTAGGGATTAGGGTCGCTCAGGATTTAAATATCCCGGTTTTCATCACCTTAGAGGAAGGCCTAAATTTGTCACCAAACTTAATAATTGACACTACCGGAGATCCGGAAGTAGAAGAAATTCTTAAAAGCCAAAATAAGAAGATACCTTATTTAAGCGGTTATATTGCCAAACTTTTTATCTCTTTAGCCGATGAACTTTTTTATCAACAGCAGGAACTAGAAGCAATAATAAACTCCGCCCACGATGGTTTAATTGCCGTAAACAAAGAAGGAATCATCACCTGGTTTAACAGTGCCGCGGAAAAAATTACCGGAACAAGCCGCAAAGAAGCTCTAGGAAAATTTGCTTTGGACGTTATCCCCAATACCCGTCTTCCCGTAGTTTTAAAGACCGGAAAAACTGAACTTAACCAGTTTCAAGATTTAGGAACTGCTAAAATCATTACCAGCCGCGTACCGGTAATCAACGAATTCGGAGAAGTAATTGGGGCGGTTGCCATTTTTAAGGATATTACCGAAATACAGCAGTTAGCCGAAGAATTAACCAACCTCCACCAGATTAAAACCCTGTTAACGTCAATAATTGATTCTACTCAGGATGCCATCTCGGTGGTAGACAAACGGGGTTATGGGATATTGATTAATAAAGCTTATACTGAACTAACAGGTCTTACAGAAAAAGAGGTAATAGGTAAACCTGCTACCGTCGACATAGCCGAAGGAGAAAGCGTTCACTTTAAAGTCCTTAAAGAAAAACGCCCGGTAAAAAACATTACAATGAAAGTGGGTCCCTTAAAAAGAGAAGTAGTGGTTAATGCCGCTCCCATAATCGTCAACGACGAATTAAAGGGAAGCGTTGCGGTAATCCATGATGTGTCCGAATTAAGACGTTTAACCGAAGAAGTTGACCGGTTAAAGCGCTCCCTGGCTACCGGTTCCCGCTACAGCTTCAGTGATATAGTGGGTGAACACCCCTTGCTTTTGTCAGCTATTGACCTGGCAAAATTAGCTGCCCAAACTTCCGCCACCGTTCTTTTAAGAGGAGAATCGGGAACCGGCAAAGAACTTTTTGCCCATGCTATCCACAACCAGAGCCCCCGGGCCAATAAACCGTTTATCCGGATAAACTGTGCAGCTCTTTCGGAAAGTCTTTTGGAAAGTGAACTTTTTGGTTATACTGAGGGAGCTTTTACCGGGGCCCGTAAAGGAGGGAAAAAGGGGGTTTTCGAAGAAGCAAACGGGGGCACCCTCTTTTTAGATGAAATCGGTACCCTCTCTATCAATCTTCAGGCTAAACTTTTACGGGTCCTCCAGGAAAAAGAAATAGTGAAAGTAGGAGAAAATCATCCAATTCCCATAGACGTCCGGATTATCGCCGCAACTAACTTAAACCTTGAGGAAGCGGTAAAAAAGAAAACCTTTCGCGAAGACCTGTATTACCGAGTAAATGTAATCCCCATCCATCTTCCGTCCCTTAGGGAAAGAAAAAGTGATATACCGGCTTTGACCTATGCCATCGTCCACAAGTTAAACCGGGAATACGGTCGCAACATTAAGTTTATCGACCCGGAAGTATTTCGCTACCTCATGAGCTACTCCTGGCCAGGAAATATTCGGGAACTGGAAAATTATTTAGGTCGAGCCATGCTTAAAATATCCCTGGCGGAAAACCAGTTAAAGCGAGAACATTTGCCAAAACTTTTTGAAGAAACCCAGGAAACATCTTCCCTTCCCAAGGATTATACCGATTTAAACTTAAAACGGCTTACCCGGGAATTTGAAAAGTCAGTAATAAAAGAAGCTTTGGAAAAAACCCGGTACAACAAAACCAAGGCTGCTCAACTTTTAGGCATCACTCCCCGGAGTTTATATAATAAATTAAAAGAGCTGGACCTCGAATAGGTATATTTTTTCCGGAAGTATTTTTCTCATCTTATGAAAACCTTTTCCTGTAATATAATTTAAAATTTCTGAAATCTTTTGGCACGCTTTTTGCGTGTCTTTTTTATTGGAAATTTTAAAATTTCAAAGAGGAGGGTAAAAGATGGAAATTAGCAAGAAAGAAAATTACCAGGGGTATGAATGGGTAGTTTTTGCCTCGGATGATAAAACCAATTTTAAGGCAATAATTGCAGTTCACAGTACTGAATTGGGTCCGGCCCTGGGCGGATGTCGGATGTGGTTTTATAACAACGAAAACGAAGCTTTAACCGATGTTTTGAGACTGGCTGAAGGTATGACCTATAAAAACTCCGCCATGGGCTTAAATCTCGGCGGAGGTAAAGCAGTTATTATCGGAGATCCACGCACCGATAAATCCCCGGAATTATTTGCCCGTTTTGCCGAAGCAGTAAACTCCTTGGGGGGGAAATATTATACCGCTGAAGACGTGGGGATTTCCCCAGCCGACATGTTAGAAGTTTATAAGCATACCCCTTACGTGGTAGGTCTTCCTGCTAAAAGCGGTGATCCATCTCCTTTTACTGCTTATGGCGTATATGTTGGGATGAAAGCAGCGGTAGAAGAAGCCTTTGGCGACACTTCTCTAGAAGGTAAAAAAGTTGCAGTGCAAGGTTTAGGACACGTGGGCATGTATCTTTTAGAGCATCTTTATAACGAGGGAGCCAAATTAATCGTTACCGATATTTTTACTGAGCGGGTGAAAGAAGCTGTGGAACGGTTTGGGGCCCTTCCTGTTGAACCGGAGAAAATTTATGAGGTAGAAGCAGACATTTTTGCTCCCTGTGCCTTAGGGGCAATATTAAATGAAAATACCATTCCCCGACTTAAAGTTAAAGTTATAGCCGGTGCTGCCAATAACCAGCTTGCTAAATTATCCGATGGCTTCCTTTTAAGGGATAGAGGCATCGTATATGCCCCAGATTTTATTATAAACGGCGGTGGGGTTATTAATGTAGCCGAAGAATTAAACCCCGAAGGATATGACAAAAACCGTGTTTGGGAAAAAGTGGCAACTATTTATCATAAGGTAAAAGAAGTCCTCACCCTTGCCCGAGAGCAAAATATTTCCCCTCAGGAAGCAGCTATTAGGTACGCCAAAAAACGCCTAAACCGTTGAAGGAGGGCTAAAACCCAGATGAAAATTACCTATGAACAAAACCTTTGCAAAGCCTGTGGCCTTTGTGTCGAGTTCTGCCCGGTTCAAGCTATTACTTTTACCGATAACTTGAACGAAAAAGGTTACCGCACCTTAACTTTTAACCAGGAGCTCTGCACTGCCTGCGGTACCTGCTACCGGATGTGCCCGGATCTTGCCATTACGGTTAGACTGGAGGGAAAATAAATGGAAACGGTTTTAATGAAAGGTAATGAAGCGCTGGCGGAAGCGGCCATTAGGGCAGGACTTAAAGTTTATTTCGGTTACCCGATAACGCCGCAAAACGAAGTCGGGGAATACTTGGCAAAAAATCTTCCCCAAGCGGGAGGTATTTTTTTGCAGGCCGAAAGCGAAGTTGCAGCTATTAATATGGTGTACGGCGCTGCGGGAGCCGGAGTTAGAACCATGACTTCTTCTTCTGGTCCGGGAATTAGCCTGATGCAGGAAGGAATTTCCTATATTGCCGGCGCAGAACTGCCCGCGGTAATCGTCAATATGATGCGGGGAGGCCCTGGTCTTGGGGGCATTCAGCCTTCCCAGTCGGATTACTTCCAGGCTACCAAAGGCGGCGGGCACGGGGACTACCGGTTAATTGTTTTGGCTCCTTCCTCAGTACAGGAGTTATACGACCATACGATGTTAGCCTTTGATCTTGCAGATTATTACCGCAATCCGGTAATGATTTTAGGCGATGGTTTACTTGGACAAATGATGGAATCGGTTACCTTAAAGCCTTACGTCCCTGCTTATCCCATACCAGAAAAAAACTGGGCCACCCGGGGGAGAAAAGGCCGTACTCCCAATATCATCAATTCCCTGTACCTTGACCCGGAAAAATTGTATTTGCACAACCAAAAGCTCTTTACTAAATACCGGGAAATTGAAGAAAAAGAAGTTAGGGTAGAAATAATTAATGAGTCGGCAGAGTTTTTCTTTGTGGCTTATGGTTCATCCGCAAGAATTTCTCTAAAAGTAATTGAGTTTCTAAAAGAAAAAGGCATAAATGCCGGCTTAATACGGCCTATAACCCTCTGGCCGTTCCCCTCTGCGACCATTCGGGAAAAGGTTTTAAAAAGTCAGGGTTTTATGGTAATAGAAATGAGTATGGGGCAAATGGTAGAAGATGTAGAACGGGCAGTAATGGGACAAAAGCCAGTGTATTTTTACGGTACTGCCGGTGGTATTGTTCCCTCTCCTCAGAAAATCCTCGCCAAAACCCTGGAAATCTTCGAAGGGAGGGAAAAGTAATGGTACAAATATTAACAAGACCGGAAAGCTTAACCACCACCCCTTTTCACTACTGTCCCGGCTGCACCCACGGCATTGCCCACCGTTTAATCGCTGAGGTAATTGATGAACTGGGATTAGGGGAAAAAACCATCGGCGTTGCTTCCGTTGGCTGTTCCGTTTTAGCTTATGACTACTTTAACCTTGACATGCAGCAGGCTGCCCACGGTCGAGCTCCAGCGGTTGCAACTGGAATTAAGCGTTCCCTTCCCGATAGAATAGTCTTTACTTACCAGGGCGATGGCGACCTAGCCTCTATTGGTATGGGAGAAATAGTCCATGCTGCCGGTCGCGGAGAAAATATTACGGTTATTTTTATCAACAACTCAATTTACGGGATGACCGGAGGGCAAATGGCTCCTACTACTTTAATGGGGCAAAAAACCACCACCACCCCGCAAGGAAGAAAAAGAGAAAATGGTTTCCCTTTAAAAGTTTCTGAAATGCTGGCAACTTTAGATGGAGCAGCTTATATCGCCCGAGTTTCTTTAACTGATCCCGGTCAAGTGGTAAAGGCCAAAAAAGCTATTAAACACGCTTTTACCGTTCAGAAAAGGGAGTTAGGTTTTTCCATGGTGGAAATTTTATCCACCTGCCCTACCAACTGGGGAATGAGTCCGGTTATAGCATTAAATTACGTCAAAGACGTTATGACCCGGTACTATCCTTTAGGTGAATTCAAAAAACCAGAAGGGGTGTAGAAAAATGGAATTTATCTTTGCCGGTTTTGGCGGCCAGGGTATTATGGCCATGGGTATGCTTTTGGCCCATGCTGCCATTAAAGAAGGATTTAAAAGTTCTTTTATACCTTCCTACGGACCGGAAATGCGCGGCGGTACAGCTAACTGCAGTGTAGTGGTGGAAAAAGGGCTTATTGCCTCACCAGTAGTTACGGAACCGGATATCTTGGTAGCTATGAACTATCCTTCTTTAATAAAGTTTAAAGACACAGTAAAAAAAGCCGGACATCTTTTTATTAATAGCTCGCTTATCACCTCGCTACCCGAAGTAAAAAAGGATATTCAAATCCATCAGATACCGGCCAATGAACTTGCCCTAAAAATTGGCGAATCTCGAGCTTCCAATATGGTGATGTTAGGAGCAGTCTTAGCAGTAACCAATTTAATTTCCTTAAAAACAGCTATCGAAGATTTAAACTATATCTTTAAAAATAAACCCGAAGTCTTAGCCGTAAATAAAAAAGCTTTAGAAACAGGTTATAATAGCCTAAAAGAAGAGCAAACCAAAACAATATTAATTTAAAAAGAAAACCCCGGCCAAAACGGAACTGGTAAAAAGATAGTAGACAGATAAAAGTCTACTATCTTTTTATTTTGTATAATAGAGAACAAAGGAGATGATGAGTATGCCATCA
>NZ_BDJK01000009.1 GCF_001950255.1 Carboxydothermus pertinax | reverse complement strand
TACTACATAAATATTTGTTTAAAGGAAGATTTTACAGCTATAAAAAGCCAATTTGCGCCTAAAAAATGTTACTTTTTCAGTCCTCTCGGATTTTTTTCTGGTTTTGTTGCATTTAAGCGTTGGATAACGTCCAGATGTTGGATTCGTAGATATAGCTGCGTAGTTCCCGAACCTTATCCCAGACACTTTCCCGGCCGAGGTAGCGCATTTTTGGCTTTTACGGTTATGGTTACTGAATTCATACTTACAATTCAGTAATTGCGGGATTATTTGATACTTAAAAAGGAGCGGGTTTTTAACCGCTCCTTTTTCATAATTTGTTGGTTTCAAGCCCATAATTCAAATTTACTTTGAAAAAACCCCCGGGGTTAATCCCGGGGGTTTATCAGCTTACTGAATAGAGGTTAAGGTCCAGTAGTAGGGGTCGTAGATGTAGCCGGTGTAGGTCTTGTAGCCGCCATTGCTCCAGATGGATACCCGTACCTTGTTCCATACACCTTCCCGACCGAGGTAACGCATCTTGTAGCCTTTCTTCAATACAGCTAAGATCTTAGCATTGGCCTGGGGTGCTACCCGGAGGTTGGTCTTGGTATAGGTAAGTTGCACCATTTGACCTACGAACTTGCTGTACTTGTCGCCGGTATTACCGCCGTTGTTGTTGGAAGGAGGTGTTACCGGTTTTTCGTATTTTACGGTTATAGTCTTGGTGGCTACGTTACCAGCTGCATCAGAAGCTTGAATTACAACAGGATTTTCACCTTCCACAAGATCAATTTTTACTACAGTATTAACTTCTTTATTTGCTAAAATTGGAATTTGTTTTTCGCCAACTACAAGGTTCGTAACCTTATTATCATCAGTTGCTTTAATATTAAGTAAAATATACGGTGTATTAACAGTGAGACTGCTATTCAATACCTCAATTGTTGGTGTAGTTGTATCATTGGCAGTTCCTGGTGGCAATACTTTTACTTTGGCAACCACGTTATCAAAACCAGCCAATTTAACGATTCTATCAGCAGTTGAGTTTTGAGCTGTGTAGTACACTACAACAGTTCCGTCATCACCAAGAGTATATGATTGACCATCGAAGGTTATTGTTTGGTTGGCCACCGGTTTTCCGTGAGCGTCTTTAACCGTTACAGTGATAAATGACGCTTTATTTAATTCGATAGAAGTTTTATCAACTGTTATAGTATGAGGCTTAACATCCAATGTTGCAGCTACAAGCCCATTTACTTTAACTTGAACTTGCGGAGCAGCTGCAACAGTAGTGTTATCACTTGCTTTTACATAGAATGTATAGGTTGCTCCAGTAACTGAACCTGTAATTTGGTTAGAATAATTCTTATCAGAATAAGTAATTAAATTTACTGTATCAACGTTATTGCTATCTTTAACCGGGACAAGTTGAATTGATGCATTATTTAATTCAGTATTATTTCTTGGATCATAGACCCGAACTGTAACCGTTTCTTTAAATCCATCGGTAAGAACATTATCTGCTGGAACATCAACATAAACTTTTGGTGCGACAGCATTAATTGTAAATGTGCCAACTTTTTTATTGTCAGTTGTAGAAACCGTCAAGGTTAATGTTCCAACTTTTGTTATATTTAAATTGCTTATAGTAATTTTTCCTAAAGAATCAGTAGAAGTACCAATACTGCTATAAGTAACACTTGCCGTAGTATCACTAAAATTATACACCACATTAACTGGTGTATTAGCTAAAGCATTCCCATTGTCCAAAACAGTTAACGTGATATTATCTGCATTTCCAACAACAACCGCAGTTTTGTCGGCAGATATTGAAAGAGTATTTAGTCCTAATACTTGGAATGGTACTTTTGCCATAACGGTTGTGCCATCTAATTTTCTGATTTCAAATCTATATTTGCCTACAAATACGCCTTTTAATGTAGCATTATACTCGCCATTATTAATATTTGTATTTTGAGCACTTACAATCACATTAGTAGCCGGATAGTATTTACCGTCGCTAGCTTTATAAACAAATGCTGAGGTACTCGAGCTATCTACAAAAACTTGCGCGTTATTTACAAAATTACCATTTAAGTCTTTAACGATGAACTTAATTGGGAATTCCGTATCATAGGTAGCAGAAGTTACCGATGGAGTTACTACATAGCCGTCAACATTCAATGTTGCTGATTTGACATATTCATTCGTGCCTTTTTTGGCTTTTACAGTTAACGTTAAGGTACCACCTTGAGTAATTTTATTAAGGGCATATATATAATAACCATTAGTAATATTATTTGTGATTTCAGTGTACGGCTGATCAACACCTGCTCCAGATTCACTTAAATATACAGCATCGAAAGCGGTAGCTCCATTTTTGTCCGTAATGAATATATATACATTATCATTTACACTATCATTTACATTAGTTTGATTCTTACTTAAGGCAATATTCAAGTCATCATTTCCTGCAACAGTCAGGTTAGCAGAACCCACATATTCCGGATAAGTAAAGTCGGTAGACTGATCTCCAACTGCAATTTTCACAGTTATAGTTGCAGTACCGGTTTCTGTAAACTTAATTTTTGCAACATCATTAAAATTAATGTTAATTTTACCATCATTTAACTGAGTCTGAGCTACATTTAATGTAAGCTCTTTTTTAATTGGATCATAACTCTGGTAAGTAGCTTCACCAACCGAGTTTCCATCTGCATTATAAACATATGCGGCTACACCCGAAATAACAACTTGAACAGCGTAGGTGTTCTCAGTTACAGTATTTGCGGGAATTGAGATATCAAAGGACTGATATGCCCCTTTTAAAACTGTATTAGTTGAAAGAGTGGGTGTAAAAGTTACTGGATTTACAACTACATAACCTAAGGCTTGTTGTGGAGTAGTACCAGTTGAATCATACTCATATACATAATACTTTGCTGAATAAACAAATTTCGGAACTGAAATTGTAAAGTTTCCAACTGTATCCGGTCCATTAACCGCATAAGTCTCATAAGCAACACTTGATACTGTACCATCATTTTCGTTATAAGTAACTAATTTGACACTCGCACTAGAATTAGAAATAGGTGCTCCATTGTTATCTACCAATCGTCCTTTAATGATTGCCCCATCACCTTTTTTAACCGACGTTATTGGCTGGTTATCAAGGTTGTATAGTGCTATACCATTTGCCAGCGTATCTGCAAAAACAACAGCCGGCAACATGCTGAGAAGAAATGCTACAATGGTCAGGATTGCGATGGGCTTTTTGTGTTTAAATTTTGCCATCTTCTAAATTTTCCCTCCTTAAAAAATTTATTTTGGGCGTAGGCCCCTTTTTGAAACCAGAAAGGTGTATTTAGTTGTTCTTCCCTTTCCCGGTCTTTCCCCCCTCTCATATGTAAACTTTCTATTGTTTACACTGTTAGGAACCCTTGAAAGATTTTACAGGGTTCAAAACCTTTTAGACAATTTTAATAAATCGTTACCAGTATATGCCTGAAAGTTGTATTTATTACCTATTCGCCAAGGTTTGTTAAATTCCTTCTATTTTATAACATATTTTTTATTTTTTTCTTTGTGTAGAATATTTTTCTTTTTTGCCAATTGAGTGGAGAATTTGGAGACAGTTCATCTACTTATTAATTTTAGGGGTTCAATTCTTAGATGTCAACCATTTTCTTGTATTTTTGTTTAGGATTTCCATTATCTATTATATCAAAAATATTTATTTTATCTTTTTTATCTAAAAAAGAAAAATCCCCGGAAATAAATCCAGGGATTTAGGCAGGAAAAAGCCCCGGGGGTTACCCGGGGCTTTTTAGTATTTAAGCTTTAGTTAACGCCCAAAAGTAGGGGTCGTAAATGTAGCCGGTGTAGGTCTTGTAACCGCCCTTCATCCAGATGGAGACTCTTACTTTGTTCCAGACCCCTTCCCGGCCGAGGTAGCGCATCTTGTAACCTTTTTGTAAGGTTACCAGGAGCTTGCCGTTGGGAGCTACCCGAAGGTTTGTCCTGGAATAAGTAAGTTTCACCATCTGGCCGACAAACTTGCTGTATTTATCTCCAGTTGTCACTACCGGCTTGGTGTAAGTTACATCGGCAGTAGCGGTGGCAATATTGCCGGCAACGTCGGCAGCTTCAACGGTAATAGTATTCTTTCCTTCCTTCAGGGTTACGGTTACTACTTTATTTACTTCCACCATAGGTGCTACCAGTTCGATCCGCTGGCCGTTTACCAGCAGTCCGGCTACCTTACCTTCGTCGGTAACTTTGATGTTTACATCAACAGTATCCTTATCGGTAGTAGCCGGAGCTTCAATGGTGATTACCGGCTTCTTATCGTCTACAACAAATTTAGCGGTGATCTCCGGTTTAGTGATATTGGCATAAGCCGGTGCATCAACCACAATCTTGCCGGTAGCAAAGGGCATTACGGTAAAGATTACTTTGCCTTCGGCATCGGTGGTACCGGTAAGGGCAACTCCAGTGCCGTTTAAGGTTACGGTAGCATCTTTAATAGCGTTGCCGTGAGCATCTTTTAAGGTAGCTTCCACGGCGGTATCGGTTCCTACCGCTACTTCGGTTTTATTTACGGTAAGGACCGCCGGTTTTACGGTAAGTTCGGAAATCTTAATGCCGTTTACTAAAAGCTGTAGCTTTCCGTCATAGCCATAGGATGCATTCTTCGTTGCTAAAACGGTAACTTTCGCCGGTGCTCCGGTGTTATAAGCGCTGCCATCCACAGTCTTTAAAGCGTTGCCGTTAACGTCGTATACGCCAAAGGTAGCAGAATTGTCGTAAACGTTTAAGGTTACGGTAGTGTTAGCGGTAAGTTCGGTATTATCTACCGGGCTGTAAACGGCATAGCTGACCGCTTCTTTCTGGCTGTCGGTGAGGATACCGTCAGCGGGTGCAAAAACTTTAATTACCGGTAGTTTGACATTTACCGTGAATGTACCGTATTTCTTACCATCGGTGGAGAGTACTTTAAAGTTTAAGGTACCCGCTTTGGTCAAGCTTCCCAGACTTACGGTGTATTTGCCGTTGCTATAGGTGACACCGTTTACGGTCTGGCTGGTACCGTTTAGATCGGTGTAAGCGACATTTACATTATCGGTGACTCCGTAGGCTCCTTCTTTAACGGTAAAGGACACTTGCGTATCGTAACCGGCAATTAAGGTTGCTTTGTCCGGAGTTACGGTGTAAACATTGCTGCCTAAAACCGGATAAGAAACCTCGGCAGCAACATTACCGCTGGCATCATAAACGGTTACCGTTACCGGAGTAACGTCGGTCAAAGGAGCTGCGATAAAGTTATACTGACCGTTTAGGATGTTAGTAGTCTTGCCATCAATGCTTCCGTTATAAGAACCGGAAATAGTCACCTTGGCGTTGTTAATAGGTGTACCGTTAACGTCGGTAACGGTTACCTGAGGCGAAATAGTTTTACTATATACTAAATTAGCCACGGTAGTAGCATCCAGGGATGCTTTTAAGCCAGTTACAGGCAAGATTAAGGTTTGGGTTTGTTGGGTGTTGTCGGTTAAAGTTGCCACAACCGTCACGGTCACTGTCCCCGCCTGGGAAGGAATGACGGTAAATGAGAAGCTTCCTTTGTTGCTGTCAGAAAGATTAACATTCGGACCAGTTACGGTAACCTGAACCGCTTTTAAAGTGGAATTAGGATCTCCATAGGCAGCGTTGTTGACATCCCGAACATCAATGGTCAGGGAATTGTCTGTAGCTGCACTTAAAGAAGTTAAGTTGGCAAAAACATTAACTTTAGCCGCCGGGTTTACCGGAATGGTAAGGGTGCCAAGAAGTTCGGCATTGTCAGTATAAAGGCCGTTGGCAAAACCTACCGAATCTTTCTGGTAGTAGGCTTTTACCGTTAAGGTGCCGGTGGTGTCCAGCACTTTTAGGTTGGCAAGGTTCAAGACGCCATCGGTATCGGCAACAGCTACTTTAGTGTAATAAGTACTGTCAATTACAGTTCCGTAAATGGTTCCGGTAACACTGTTTTTATCAATTTTTACACCGCTTAGCTCAAAGTAATAGGTGCCGCCGGAGACGGTTACAGCCGGTTTGGCGGTAAAGGTGATATTGTTGTCAAAACTGCCGCCGGTAAGAGCGGTTTTATCGGCAGTTACCGTCAAGGTTTGAGGAGCGACGGTAATTTCTTCGTATTTAACGAAGTTGGAGCCATCGGTATTAGCGGTTCCCAGGGCATAGGTACCGGCATAGGTAAACACGGGTACACTGATGGCAAAGCGGCCGGTGTCGGTGACGGCACTGGTATAGTAAACACCCGCAACCGATTCGTGCTGTAAAACCATTTGCCGGCCAGCCGGAAGGCCTTTGATGGTACCCCCAAGAATTACGTTGGTGTCTCCTACTTTGTAGCTGCCCCGAGCATCGGGGGTGTAGTCATACCGTGAAAGGACGTAAACTACATTGGAAACATCGCTACCATCGGTAGCCTGGAAGGCGTAGTCCCCTTCCTGATCAAACACATAGTTCTTAGCAAAGGTACCATCGGCTAATGTGGCAGTTAAGGTGTCCGAAGTACCTGCGGGAGTAGTATAAACGATGTTCACTACCCCTTTGTTGCCGTAAATGTCCACCACACTACCGGAGACCAGGGTAGCAGTGGTGCCTGGCTTTACCGTAGTCGGGCTAAGGGTTAAAACGTACTTAGCCGGCGTACTGGCCAGGACAAAAGCGGGGAGCATGGTGAGTAAGAAAGCTGCCATCGTGATAATAGCAATGGCCTTTTTCCCCTTGAGTCTTATCATTTCTTTCCCTCCTTAAAAATTTTGTATATTTATTTAAAAATACGGAACCCTATGTAAGATTTTAGATATTATGGATATTATGGCTATTATAGATTTATTAGACTATTTTTATCACATTTAAATTTTAAAGCATCCTGCAGTAGACTGTCAATTGTTTTTAGGCCGTAAGGCTTGTTTTTCGTTATTAGTAAGCAGGATTTTACTTTAGATTTCTTCTTTTCCCTCTTTATTTGTTTTAGAAATTCTTTCGGGGCAATGGTAGTCGACACCATTTTTAATATTTCGACAGATTTAGACATTTACTGCCGCTGGTTTTCTTTTCCATCATAATATTCGTAAGCTTTGAAAATTTTCGTGGGGGTTATTTGGAGAGAAAGTTAAATTTTGCAGGAGTTTTCAGGGAAGACTTTCCTGGGTAATTTGGGAGAGGATCCGCCCGGTTACCTCCGGTGAAGCTATTCTTTTGGTTTCTCTTTCTTCCCCCGGAAGAGATACTTTGGTCAAGGAATTTAACTTCATGGCGGGAAGTTTAGAAAAGATATCCAGGAAAACAGGTAAAGTAAGGTTGGTTTTTATATTGTGAACCAGAAAGGTGAGATGCCCTGGAACTTTCCACATTTCTCCGGGCAACAATAATTTTTGGATCAGGGCCTTTACCAGGTCGGTGTCGTTTAGCCGCCGGCCAGCTAAGGTATCTTCAAAGATGGAAATTACCGGTACCGTTTCGCCCTGCAGGTTTACGCTGCCCAGGCGCCGGGAAAATTGTTCGACTACCGTCTGGTCGATAATGATGTAATGCGGGATTGTGGTATTAAAGGCTTTTTCGAGGGTTTTGGTAAAGGTGGATAAACCCTTTCGGTCATAGATTTCCCCGGTGGTGAGGGTTTCTCCGGGCAAAAGGGTACAGGTAGGCACGGTAAGAAGGGCCGGGATTCTGGTTCGGGGGTTGTAGGTGATGATGGTGATGGCTTTTAAGCCGCCCTTTTCGGTCCAGAGGAGGAGGATGTTCTGGTTTGGGCAAAAAGGGGCCGGGGATTGGTATCCGGGCCCGGGGAGAAAATAGTTTTTAATCCCTTCTTTGACCGGGAGAGGGACGGCAAGGGTAATGCCTGTGCTTTGTTCTTTTTGCCGGGATTTTAGTGGAGTTTTTTTAAGCTCACCGGTTTTTACCGGATTAAAAATAAAGATGGTAATAAACAGTACTATAATAAATATGAAGAGTCTTTTCAAAATAAAACCCCCTTTTGGCCTCTAAGTAATAGCTTGGGCCGGGAAAGGGAAAAATATACGTTGAATGTGTTCGGTGGTTTGTGGTAAGTGGTCGTTGGCTGAAAACCGCCATAAATCTATAAATATCAATTAGTAATTGGAGTTTGTCCTGTGCGTGAAAAAATTGTTCGAAATGCCATATTTATGGTATTATTAAATCAAGAGGTGATAACCATGAAAAAAAGCGTAAAAATATTACAACTAAAGCTTCCTTTTGACCTTGATAAAAAGTTAGCTGAACTTGCAAAAAAGAATCAAACCAGCAAAAATAAGATAATTATAGATTTACTTAATAATCAAATAACGGGATTAGAAGCAAGAAAATTATTAGATGAAATTAAAAACGAAATAAAACCAGAAGATGCACCAGATTGGTTTAATAAGCCTGCTTCTGAATATATTAAGGAGTTAAGGAGTGATGGATAACCAAAATACCCTTTTAAAATTTTTAATTGATAGCTGTATTTTTATTGATTTTTTCGCAGATCGTTTAAGTAGTCTTGAAAAACAAAACTTATACACAATTTTTGAACAAGGTTTAGTTTCTACAAGTGTAATTGTTTGCCATGAAGTATTATTTGGAATTCAAAACAAAAAACTAAAATCAAAAGTATTAAGTTTATTTGAAAAGATTGAGATTATACCTGTCACTATTGATATTTCGATTTTAGCATCCGAAATTAGAAAGCAAAATAAAAATTTGGGACATAATCTTTCATTACCAGATTCGCTTATTGCCGCCTCAGCTCAAATTAATAATTATTGGGTTATAACAAATAATAAAAAAGATTTTTCAAGTGTTAAAGCTATAACTCTTGTTGAACTAAAATAATACTGCAAAAAAATCTGCCAAAGGTGGCAGATTTTTTATTTTACATCTCAATGCTGGTTGTTTCTTTTGCTGAGCATGTCCCACATGGAAAGGGCTTTACCGGTGCCAAGAGCCACGCAGGATAAAGCGTCGGGGGCTACAAAAGTAGGAAGGCCCGTTTCTTGGGCAATTAAGCGATCAAGACCGGATAAAAGAGAGCCGCCACCGGTCATGACAATACCGCGGTTGACAATATCGGCGGAAAGCTCCGGAGGAGTACGTTCGAGGACTTCTTTTACCGCATTGACCACCGCCACTAAAGGTTCGGTAATGGCTTCGTAAATATTAAGGCTGGTAACTTCCACGTTTTTGGGAAGGCCGGTTAAGAGGTCACGGCCGCGGATTTCCATTTTTTTATTTTCCGTCCCCTGGGGATAGGCCGAGCCGATTTCCATTTTTACTTCTTCGGCAGTTTTTTCCCCGATTAAGAGGTTAAACTCTTTTCTTATGTACTTGACTATGGCATCATCAAATTTATCGCCGCCAACCCTTAAGGATTTGCTGACTACTATCCCTCCCAGGGATAAAACCGCTACGTCAGTGGTGCCTCCGCCTATATCCACGACCATCGAACCGTAGGGCTCGGAGATATCAAGTCCAGCACCTAAAGCAGCAGCTATGGTTTCCTCGATAACTTCCGCTTCCCGGGCGCCGGCTTGCTTGGCTGCCTGCTTTACCGCCCGCTTTTCTACGTCGGTGACCCCGGCGGGAATGCTGACCATGATCCGGGGTTTAAAAAGGAGGGGACGACCGCCTAGAGCTTTGGTAATAAAGTAACGGAGCATTTTTTCGGTAGTGTCGTAATCGGCTATTACCCCTTCTTTAAGGGGACGGATAGCGACAATGTTACCCGGTGTGCGGCCAAGCATTTTTTTGGCTTCTTCGCCAACGGCGATAATCTGGCCGTTGTCCCGGTTTACCGCCACCACGGACGGTTCCCGTAAAACGATACCTTTACCTTTTACGTAGACCAGGATGTTGGCAGTACCTAAGTCTACCCCAATGTCGGTGCTCCAGTTAAACATTTATGAAAAACCCCTTTCGGTGTAGTAATATCCGGTACAAGCTTGTCTAATTTAATCAGAAAAAATAATATTTTGTCAAACATTAATTTATTCTACCTCCGGGGGGAAAAATCCTGCAAATATCAAGCTATTTTGCAATATTTTTGTATTTTTGCCGGGTAGCTTCACCTCCTCTTATATGTCTTTCGGCTTTGTTTTGGTCAAGAATTTTTTTTATTTCCCGGGCCAGCTTTTTATCTAGGGCTGGGAGGCGTTCGGTCAAGTCTTTGTGAACGGTACTTTTACTGATGCCAAAAACTTCAGCAGTTTTGCGGACGGTTGTTTTGTTTTCTAAGACATAATAAGTAAGCTTTAAAACCCGCTTTAAAATGTATTCCTGCATTAAAAAACCTCCCGCGCATGGCATTGGTTAGTAAATACTATGCGGGGAGGGGAGGATTTAGAAGTTTTCTCTTTTTATTAAATTTCAATATTAGCAATCTTTTTAATTAAATCCGGAATATCTCGTTGAATTGTTTCCCAAATTATTTCTAAATTAATCCCAAAATATTCATGTATAAGTATATTCCTTATGCCTCTCATGGCATTCCAGGGGATTTCAGGAAAATGTTTTGTAATTTCATTGGGAATTTTATTTGCGGCTTCCCCAATAATTTCGAGGTTCCTAACTACCGCATCAATTGTTTTATTATCTTTTATAAATTCTGTATAAGTCATATTTTCCGTATAATCTAATATTTTATTTGCTTATTCAATAATATCCAAAAGGTATAATTTATAATCTCTCAATTATAATTGCCTCCCTGAAGATTTTATCCCTAATGGCCGGTTTTACCGCAGCAAAAGTTCCCAGGTCAACTTTTCTCTTAAAAAGTCTTTCAAGATCATTTTTTAACTCAACAAATTGAAAAATGGTGATAGGTTCGTCAAAATCAATAAGTAAGTCAATATCACTGGTTTGACTTGCTTTATTCCGGACAAAAGAGCCAAAAAGTCCAATTTTGGAGACATGATAGGTTTTTAGTAAATTTTTATTTTCTAAAAGCTTATTTATAATAAAGTTTTTATCTTCCATAATTAATCACCTACTTATAATTATAAACCCAACTTATTATATAAATCTTCAAGGTTTTCCGCCTTTATTATCTCCCATTTATAATGTCTTGGGAAACTTTTCGTTCCTCTTCTTGCCAGGTTTTGCTCCAAAAGTATAATTGAGACTTTGAAAGAAGTTTTTTACTTATTTTAGATAGGGCAAGATGAGATTTTGTTCGCAAATTTAGTTTCATAAAATCACCCTACTGTATTTTTTTATTTTCTTACTTTTAAGTATATTTTTAAGCCGGATTTAGGTAAAGCTAAAAGATTTGTTTTTTCGTAACTTTTATTGGCAACAGCCCTCTTAACTTAAAATCGGCGCACAGGAGTGCGCGCCCTACAACATATCTTTTTATTTATTAAGCTGCCATTAGATGTCTTTATAAAGTTTTTTCGATAAAATCTTTGGGCGGTAAAATTTTAATATTTCTAAATTTCTTTAGTTCAAGTAAGTGCTGGTCTCCGGTAACAATAAAATCAGCGTTAGCTGCTGTTGCACATTCTAAGACTTTGTTATCCGCTGGATCTTCTTTAATTACATTAATCGTTTCGAGAGGATAGATAAAAAGTACCCAGGGAAGTTCAATTAATTTTTGAATGATTAAAAGTCTTTTTTCCACACTACCCAATATTTTAAATTTATCCCGGGTTAAGACTACCGAATATTCATTAATCAATTCTCGACTTACAGCAGGAGTTATTTTTTGCAGGATCCAGGCATCGAGGATTTTAGCAGGATAAGAATGTTTTTTTAATAATCCGGAAATAAAAACATTGGTATCTACAACTACTCGCATTTTCTCGCTTCCTCAATCTCTTTTAATATTTCTTCGTCGGAGATTTCATAATTTGCTGCTTTTTCCCTAACTTCCTCTATGAGATTTTTTAATTCCAGCATTTTTAATTTTTCCTGGATTTTTTTAAATTGTTCATATTGCTTGTAGCTTAATATTACTCCTTTAGGATTGGAACGGTAGGTTATGATTAAAACTTCACCTTTATCAACTTCTTCTAAATAATCTCCCAATCGAGGTCTTAACTGATCTACCCCAATTATTTTTTCCATTCCACTCACCTCACATAAGGTATACATTAATCTTAAAATATATGTTTAGCTAATTATAACTTATTTTTTTAGAAAGTTCAAGGTTAATGGGGTTTTAGTAGAGCCCGGTGACTTCCGGCTAAACAAAAAGCGCACAGGAGTGCGCCCTATGAAAGAAAAACGGCAGCAGGAGCTGCCCCTACCAAAACAATATTTTTAAAAGCACGCCTACTTATATAAAATAATTTTTGTCCCGGGGTAATAATGGCTTAAGATTTCCTGATAGTTTTGGCCCTTATCTGCCAGAGCCGCCGCTCCCCGCTGGCAGAGGCCGACCCCGTGGCCGTAGCCCCGGGTGGTGAAGATGATTTTATCGCCCCGGGTGCTCACGGTCATTATTGTTGATTTTAGACCCAAACGGTAGCGAATTTCTTCGGCCAGAAACACCCGGCTGCCAAGTTTAATCTTTTTCACCCGGCCGGTGCTGGTTCGGTCGCTGATTTTAACTGGCTTTGCGCCGGTAGATACGGCCAGGGCCTGGAGGTCCGTTCCCAAAACTTTGTCAATATACGAAATTTTAAAAGCTTTAGTCTCTACCGGATAATCGGCCTCAAAACAAGATACTGACCTTAAATACGGTATGTCATAACCCCAAACGTCCTTTGCTGCCTCGGTTCTATGGCCTCCGCAGGAGGCATGGTATACCGGATCAATTAACTCTCCCTTATAAACCAGGGTTTTTCCTTTAGTGGAGTTGACCGCCCATTTTATCCGGGATAAATAGTAGTAATATTTTACTCCCCAGCGTTTTTTTAGTTCTGCATCAGTTACATAGGCCTGGCTGTGAGCCGGATCGGTACAAAGGTCGGCACCGGGATGGTATCCTTTAGTATTATGCGGTTCCAAGATTCGTTTTAATGTATAAGTTCGGGCCGCTATAGCCTGAGCTTTTAAAGCTTCCAGGGGATAGTCCGGCGGCATTTCGCCAGCCACGACCCCAATTAAATATTCTTCCAATTCTACGGTTTCAATTTTCCCCGTTTGGTGGTTATAAAGTTTTAAGGTTATCCCTTTTTCCGGTTTAATTTTTACCGGTTTCTCCTTCTCCCTTTCCTGCTCGACGGTATATGCAGTCCAGGCCACCAGCAGGATTAGTATGGCAATTGCAATTTTTTTCATAATACTCACCCAATTTGGCATATTTTTAGTTATTAATAGTGTATACGCCTGAGGGTGAGTTTATACATTTGAGATGCGAGAAGTGGAAAGTGGGAGATAAGACATGGATGATGGGCAAAAAATTCTCACCTCACCCCTCCCACATCCAACCTCTCAGGCGGTAGGGCCGGCTCCTGCCGGCTTAACTATTTAGGCAGCAGGAGCTGCCCCCACAGATAATCATAAAAAAATAATGGCAAATTAAATTGCCATTATGAAAGATAATAAAAAGACGGTACATTTTAAAACCAGCGTTTTTTAATCGCTTACCCTTTTTATTTTCGCTCCTAACCCCCGGAGTTTTTCTTCAAAACGCTCATAACCCCGGTCGATGTGGAAGATATGGCCTACTTCGGTGACTCCCTCGGCCACAAGGCCGGCTATAACCAAAGCCGCTCCGGCGCGCAGGTCGGTGGCTTTAACCCGGGCACCAGTTAGGCCCTCTACCCCTTCAATAACAGCCGAGCGACCTTCGATGCGGATTTTAGCTCCCATGCGGTTTAGCTCGGTTACATGCATAAACCTATTTTCAAAAACCGTTTCGGTAACTACCGAAAGGCCAGGCACAGTGGTTAGTAATGCCATCATCTGAGCCTGTAAGTCGGTAGGAAAACCAGGGTAAGGCAGGGTTTTGATGTCCAGGGGCTTTAATTTTCCTTTACTTCTTACCAGTAAGGCGTTTTGATCATCGTCCTCGATTACCTCTGCCCCTGTTTCGATAAGTTTAGCGATCAAGGGAGTTAAGTGGTCGATAATAACGTTTTCCACCAGCACTTCCCCTTGGGTTGCCACCGCAGCAATCATAAAGGTTCCTGCTTCAATGCGGTCGGGGATTACGGTGTGGTTGACTCCATCCAATTCGGCCACACCGGTAATCCGGATAACTTTTGTCCCAGCGCCTTTAATTTTAGCTCCCATATTGTTTAAAAAGTTGGCCAGGTCGACAATTTCCGGCTCTTCGGCAGCGTTTTCAATGATCGTTTGCCCATCCGCCAGGACCGCTGCCATCATAATATTTTCGGTAGCTCCAACGGAAGGAAAGTCGAGATAAACTACGTTGCCTTTTAAGCGAGGGGCTGATGCCTCTATGTAGCCATGGCCCACTTCTATTTTAGCTCCCAGAGCTTCAAATCCCTTTAAATGAAGGTCGATGGGGCGAGCACCAATGGCACATCCCCCGGGGAGGCTAATCCGCGCCCGCCCGGTTCTAGCAAGTAAGGGGCCCATAACCAAAAAAGAAGCCCGCATTTTTCGGACCTGCTCATAGGGGGCATCGTGGGATAAAATTTCCGGGGTCTGGAGTAATACTTCTCCGTCGGAAAAGTGAACTTCGGTTCCAAGGGCCTTTAAAACTTCTAACATAGTGTAGATATCGGTGAGCTCCGGAACTTCGGTAAGGCGGACAGAACCAGCGGTTAAAAGCGCTCCGGCTAAAATGGGAAGGGCTGCATTTTTAGCTCCACTAATTTTAACCCGTCCTGTTAGACGCTGCTTTCCTTCTATGATAAATTTTTCCATCTCTTTCCTCCTGCTTAGTAGTTGCCAAGCCACACGGGTATGCCCAGTTTAACCTCTGCACCCCCTGGCTTTTGCCTAATTATAAGCTGGTAGTTGATTTTTATTCCCTTTATCATTATAGCGGTATTTACGGCCGGAGTATAGCCCAAAATCACCAGGTTTTCGCCATATTTTTCGATTTTATGCACCCTTCCTTTCAGAATTTCTGCGGGATTTTTACCGGTATAGGTGAATTCCAAAAGATAGTAGCGTTGTCCTTTGAGGTGGGGGAGGAAGAAATCCGGGCCTGCAATTAACCGTTCATAGGAAGAAAAGTTTGGCTGGTATAATACCCAGTATTTTTTTCCTTCAGCAAAATATTCTGAGCCTAAATCGGCCAGAAGAAAATCGTCTTTTAGAAGGTACGATACGGTTTTTATATCGTCCGCGGGTTTTTTATTTATTTTATTTCCTAAAATAATCTTTAATTCTGCATTTTTAACGTCCGGCTGTCCCATAATTTTCTGGCAAAGTTCGTATTCGGGATAAGGATTTGCCGAAACAAAGCTTACCGCAAAAATAAATAAAAGAAAAGCCGAAAGGATTTTTTTCATGTATATCCCTCCGGCTTATAGTGTTTCCATATTTAGGTTTTTAAAACCAGTTAAAACCTCTTCCACAATAAACAATAATTAAAATTAAAAAGCGCACCGTAAAAGGCGCGCTTTTTTACATTTTTCCTGCCGCTTTAAGGCGGTTTAAAGCCCGCCGCATGGCCAGTTCTGCCCGGAGCACGTCAATATCCGGGGTACGTTTAGTTAAACGCTCCCGGGCGCGCTCCAAAGCTTTTTGCGCCCGTTCTACGTCTATTTCCTCTCCCCGCTCAGCGGCGTTGGCCAGAACCACGACTTTATTGTTTCTGACTTCTAAAAAGCCGCCGCTGACGGCTATTTTCTCGGTCTGGCCGTCTACCGTATAGCGTAAGATTCCAATATCCAAGGAAGTGATCATGGGCGCATGCAGGGGAAGGATGCCTACTTCCCCCTCCACTCCTGGCGCCACTACAAAATCAACATATTCGTTCGCCACTACCCGCTCGGGAGTGACTACTTCCAGCTTAATTTTATCGGCCATGGTTATGCACTTCCTTCAAGCTCCCGGGCCCTTTCCACCACTTCGTCGATGGTGCCCGCCATGTAGAAGCAGGTCTCCGGAATGTCGTCGTGCTTACCTTCAAGGATTTCCTTGAAGCCCCGGATGGTTTCTTTCACCGGTACATACTTACCCGGACGGCCGGTGAACGCTTCCGCCACGGTAAAGGGCTGGGATAAGAAACGCTGGAGCTTCCGGGCACGAGCCACGATTAATTTATCTTCATCGGATAGCTCGTCCATCCCAAGGATGGCGATGATATCCTGCAGTTCTTTATACCGCTGCAGCACCCGCTGTACGCCCCGGGCCACCTGGTAATGTTCCTCACCAACGACGTGCGGGTCTAAAATCCGGGAGGTGGAGTCCAGGGGATCCACCGCCGGATAAATCCCGAGCTCGGCGATCTGCCGGGACAGCACGACGGTAGCGTCTAAGTGGGCGAAAGTCGTGGCCGGAGCCGGGTCGGTTAAGTCGTCCGCCGGCACGTAAACGGCCTGCACGGAGGTAATCGATCCTTTGCGGGTGGAGGTAATCCGCTCCTGGAGCTGACCCATTTCCGTTGCCAGAGTTGGCTGATAACCCACCGCCGATGGCATCCGACCTAAGAGGGCGGACACTTCCGAACCGGCCTGGGTGAAACGGAAGATGTTGTCGATAAAGAGGAGAACGTCCTGCCCTTCTTCATCCCGGAAGTATTCCGCCATGGTAAGGCCGGTAAGACCTACTCTAAGACGGACTCCCGGAGGCTCGTTCATCTGGCCAAACACCATTATGGTCTTATCTAAAACGCCCGCTTCTTTCATCTCGTGGTAAAGGTCGTTTCCTTCCCGGGTCCGCTCTCCCACCCCGGCAAAAACGGAAATGCCACCGTGCTGCTTGGCAATGTTGTTAATAAGCTCCATAACGATAACGGTTTTACCTACGCCGGCCCCACCGAAGAGACCAATCTTTCCACCTTTTAAGAACGGTACCAAAAGGTCGATAACTTTAATCCCGGTCTCTAAGATTTCTGCCCGGGTGGACTGTTCTTCCAGGGGAGGAGCCGGCCGGTGGATGGGGTAATAATGGTCACTTTGTACCGGTCCTTTACCGTCCACCGGATCTCCTAAAACGTTTAACAGCCGTCCTAATACGGGACGACCTACCGGAACGGTAATTGGTGCTCCGGTGTCCACCACTTTCATGCCCCGTACCAGGCCGTCGGTTGACGACATCGCCACCGCCCGGACCCGGTTATTGCCCAGGTGCTGGGCAACTTCCAATGTTAAATTAATGGGCACTTCGGTGGGTGTGTCCTGGTCTTCACTTCTTATCTTTAAGGCGTTATAAATGGGCGGCACTTGGCCTGGTTCAAACTCTACGTCCACCACAACGCCGATAACCTGCACTACCCGACCTACGTTCATCAAATAACCTCCTTCTCTTAGGCCTCAAGCGCAGCGGCACCGCCTACCAGCTCGGCAATTTCCTTGGTAATCGCTGCCTGCCGGGCACGGTTTAGCTGCAAGGTAAGCTTGGCAATCATTTCCGTCGCGTTTTCGGTTGCGGTATCCATGGCGGTCATCCGGGCGCCATGTTCGGAGGCTTTGGACTCTAAAAGGGCCCGGTAAACCTGAACTTCTACATACTTGGGTAATAAGGTGTTTAATACCGCATCCGCCGACGGTTCAAAGATATATTCGCCACCCCCGGCCTCCTCTTCGGGAGCTTCCAGCGGTAGGAGTTTTACTGTCTGGGGCCGCTGGACCAAGGGGTTTACAAATTCCGAAAAGACAAGGTAAACTTCGTCAAAGGTGCCATCTAGGTACTTTTCCATAATAAAGCCAGCTATCACCCGAGCCGCCTCAAAGGAAATCGACTCGCCAAGGTTCGTAAACTCGCCGACAATTTCATAACCCCGCTTTTTAAAGAAGTCCCGGCCTTTACGTCCTACGGTAACAAGCTTGGGATTGGCAAATTCCTTCAGTTCGTTACCTGCTTTTCTAATGAGGTTGGCGTTAAAGCCGCCGCAGAGGCCGCGGTCGGCAGTGATTAAAACATAGCCGGTACTCTTTACTTCCCTTTTTTCTAAAAGGGGGTGATTGGTATCGGTGGTAGCTCCGGCTGCCCGGGCCAGAACATCCTTAATTCTTTTGGCATAGGGGCGGGAGGCCACCACCATTTCCTGGGACCGGCGAAGTTTGGCTGCTGCCACCATTTTCATGGCTTTGGTGATTTGCTGGGTGCTTTTAATACTTTTAATTCGCCGGCGTAAATCCCGCATACTGGGCATTTTCTCTCACCACCTTCTTTTAAGCGAAGGTTTTCTTAAATTCTTCGATAGCTGACTTTAGACGACTGGTTAAGTCTTCGGTTAAGACCCCTTTAGTGCGGATTTCTTCACCAATTTGCGGATAGTTGGCCCGCATAAACTTTAAGAACTCCGCCTCAAAGGGTCGGACTTTTTCCACCGGAAGATCATCTAAGTAGCCGTTAACCGCAGCAAAAATCGCCATAACCTGCTCTTCTACCGGCATGGGCTGGTACTGGTCCTGCTTTAAGAGCTCCACCAGCCGTTCCCCCCGGGTAAGGCGGGCAAGAGTAGCTTTATCAAGGTCCGAACCAAACTGGGCAAAAGCTGCCAATTCCCGGTACTGAGCCAGGTCCAGCCGTAAGCTTCCGGCGACCTGCTTCATCGCTTTAATTTGCGCCGCACCACCGACCCGGGAAACGGAAAGACCGACGTTCACCGCCGGGCGAACACCGGAGTAGAACAGGTCTGACTCCAGGTAAATTTGCCCGTCGGTAATGGAGATAACGTTGGTCGGTATGTAGGCCGACACGTCTCCCGCCTGGGTCTCAATGATGGGCAGTGCCGTTAAGCTGCCGCCGCCGTATTCGTCGGACATTTTGGCAGCCCGCTCCAGTAAACGGGAGTGGAGGTAAAACACGTCACCCGGGAACGCTTCCCGACCGGGAGGACGGCGGAGTAATAGAGATAGCTCCCGGTAGGCGGCTGCCTGTTTGGTAAGGTCGTCGTAAACCACAAGAACGTGTTTCCCCTGCTCCATAAACTCTTCTCCCATAGCACAGCCGGCGTAAGGGGCTATATAGAGAAGGGGAGCCGGGTCGGATGCCGTCGCCGAAACTACTATGGTGTAGTCCATGGCTCCGTGGTCTTTTAAGGTTTGCACTACTTTAGCCACGGTGGAAGCTTTCTGACCTATAGCCACGTAAATACAAATAACATCGGTGTTTTTCTGGTTTATAATGGTGTCTATAGCCACTGCCGTTTTTCCGGTCTGGCGGTCACCGATAATTAACTCCCGCTGACCGCGGCCAATGGGAATCATCGAGTCGATAGCTTTAAGACCGGTTTGCAGGGGCTCGTGCACGGACTTCCGGGTTATTACCCCCGGGGCAATCCGTTCTACCGGACGATATTTATCGGTTACAATCGGGCCTTTGCCATCTAAAGGCTGACCTAATGGGTTTACTACCCGACCGATTAAAGCATCCCCGACCGGGACGGATACCACCTTGCCGGTTCTTTTAACGGTATCCCCTTCTTTAATGTGGGTATAGGGGCCAAGGATAACGCAACCCACGTTGTCTTCTTCGAGGTTTAGCGCCATGCCTAAAACCCCGCCCGGAAACTCTAAAAGCTCGGAAGCCATACAGTCTTCCAAACCGTAAACCCGGGCTATACCGTCACCGACCTGGATGACCGTCCCCACGGAGCTGACTTCAACCTGCACCTGGTAGTTTTCTATTTGCTGTTTTATGATTGAGCCAATCTCTTCAGGCCGTAAACTCATGGGGATTTATCACCTCGCAGTTTTAACCTTAACCATAAATACTACGCTTTAAACGGTAAAGCTGGTTTTTGATACTGCCGTCGTAAACTTTATTGCCAACGCGCACCACTATACCGCCAATTAATTCGGGATTAGTGCTGACCTTTAAAGCTACTTTTTTCCCGGAAAGGCTGGAAAGCTTTTCTTTGATTAAATTGGCAAGGTCTCCTTTTAATTCCCGGGCCGATTCCACCAGCACCAAAAGCTCTCCCCGTTCTTCCCGCAGTTTTTCCGCAAAAAGGGCAATGATTTCCGGAAGGTAAACTTCACGGCGTTTATCCACCAAAAGCTTCAAAAAGCTCCGGGTTATGGAATCAAGTCCAGGAAAAATTTCGGTAAACAGCTCTTTTTTGGCCGCTGGAATTAGCACCGGGTTTTCGAGAAGTTTTTTTACTTCTGGATTGTCGTTTAAAGTTTTTTCCAGAAGCTCAAAGTCGTGAGCCACTTTTTCCAGAGCCCCTTTTTCCCGGGCCAGTTCAAACAGGGCGGACGCGTATCTTTTAGCAACAGCCAAGGATTTCATTACATTTTCACCTCATTTAAAAACTCGTCCACCAGCTTTTGATGGTCTTCCAAGGTCACCGCCCGGTTTAAGATTTTACCCGCAGCAAGCACTGCCAGGTTGCCGATTTCCTGACGAAGCTCCCTTAAAGCTTTTTCTTTTTCCTGGCTAATCGTAACTTTCGCGTCGGCCAGCAAGGCTTGAGCTTCCCGCTGGGCAGTAGCGATAATTTCTTCTTTTTCTGCTTGAGCAGTCTTTTGGGCTTTTGCTATTATTTCCCGCGCTTCTTCCCGGGCACGGGCAATCATGCCGTCGTATTCGGCTTTGATCCTTTCCGCCTCTTCCTGAGCTTTGGCGGCTTTTTCTAAAGACTCTTCAATGGATTTTTTCCGGTCATCAATGGTTTTTAAGACCGGTTTGTAGAGAAGGACTTTTAAAATGTATAAAAGGACAAAAAAGTTTATTATTGTCCAGATAAAATCAGACCAGTGAAATTCCACTAAATAATCCTCCCTTCAAACGGGATAAAACCGCACCGCTAAAAACAGTGCGGTCTTAGCTCATCTTGCCAAGCAGCATGAAGGCGATAACCAAACCGTAAATGGTGAGGGTTTCCATGAAAGCAAGGGCGATAATTAAGAAGGTCTGAACGGTACCCCGGACTTCCGGCTGGCGAGCCATAGCTTCAAACGCTTTACCGGCAGCGATACCCTGACCGATACCACTACCAATCGCTCCAAAACCTACCGCAATACCCGCACCAATAGCGATTAAACCTGCAACTAAACTCATTATTAAATCCACCTCCGCAAAGATTTAGAAAATTTTAAAGCCAAAAATTAATGGTGTTCGTCGTGCACCGCTTCCCCGATATAGGAACTGGTAAGAAGCGTAAACACCACCGCCTGAATGGCGCCGGTAAGAACCCCTAAAAGGTTAAAGACCACCGGGATTAGCATCGGGACTAAACCCATAAAGGTCCCAACCACCAGCTCGTGCCCGTAAATATTCCCGTATAACCGCATGGAAAGGCTTAAAGGCCTTACCAGCTGCTCTAAGATATTTAAGGGCAACATAAAAATAAAGGGGGTTGTAAAATGTTTAAAGTAGCCAAGGCCTTTTTCGGCGATGCCGAAAAATTGGGTGGCAAAAAAGACGATGATCGCCAGTGCCGCTGTGACACTAATGGTTGAGGTCGGCGGAACGTACGGCCCTTCGTGCCCGGCAAACGGCAGTAAGCCTACATAGTTGGAAATAAGGATAAATAAGAAGAACGTTGCAATAAAGGGGAAATACTTTGGCGCTTTTTTCTCCCCAATAATACCGCCGATAAAATTATAAAGTCCTTCTACGGCCATCTCGAGGATGTTTTGTAACCCCCGGGGAACACGCTCCATCTTTCTTGTTCCAAGGTAAGAAATCAGAGCTAAAAAAGCCATTACTCCCCAGGCCGTTTTCACATAGAGGCTTGGATGTAAAAGTCCTTCTAAAAGGCCGGTACTTTCCGCCATGCTCCCAAACACCACTACTCACCTCCTCTACCCGATAATCCCAAGCCCAAAAGGCTTAGTTTTAAAAAAGAAAAGCCTAAAAGAAAACCAACAATCTCCCCTACACCTTTTCTCACTAAAAAGAAAACTAATATGGCTAAAAGGATTAGCCTTAAATAGTAGCTTATTAAGACTAACCCCTTCCCCCGACCAATTTTACTGCCAAGCCCCACGGTAAGTGAAATGGCGAGCAAATTTAAAAAACCCGCTACCCCACCAATAATAAAACCATACCCGTAGGCCGGTTCTACTTCCAGGTATAAGAAATAAGCAACTGCTGTAAAAAGAAGGGGTAAAACAAAAATAAAAATTAGTTTCTTTTTTATCATGTTATTTTTCCCGGGTAAATTCAAAAATCACTTTAAAAGCGGTAGCGACCCCTAGCACCAAAAAAACAAAGGTAAGCCAGGGATAGGTGGCAAACTTTTTATCCAGGATGCCTCCCAGCCAAACACCACCTACCACGGAAAATACCATGGTGGTAGCCAGTTGCACGGATCTTGCCAAAAAATAATAAGGGTTTTTGTTGCCGTTGCCCTTTTCCGGCATCCCGCCACCCCCGCTAAAATAAGCCATTTTACTTTATTCAACATAATAAAGCAAAATCCTGCTTAGTGATAACATTCTCAAGAATTTGCAGAAAATTCTTCCGGAGGAGTTGGGTCTATTTTATAATAATACTTTAATGCTTGATATATTCTTTGAGCCGCTTTACCATCGCCATAGGGGTTTACGGCATTGGCCATTTTATGATACGCTTCTTTGTCGGTAAGAAGCTCTTTTAAATTTCGATAAACCGCCTCTTCACCGCTACCAATTAACCGCACCGTTCCTGCCTCTACCGCTTCCGGTCGTTCAGTAGTATCCCTTAACACCAACACCGGCTTACCTAAAGACGGGGCTTCTTCCTGCATCCCGCCGGAATCGGTAAGTACCAGGTACGACCGGGCCATTAAATTAGCAAAAGGTTCGTAGTCCATAGGTTCTACTAAGTAGACCCGGGGATGCTCCCCCATTACTTCTTTTACCGCTTCCCGGACCACCGGGTTTTTATGGACCGGAAAAACTATGCGGACGTCTTCGACCTCGGCAAGGATTTTCAATACCCCGCGGTAGATATTTTTTAACGGTTCTCCCCAGTTTTCCCGCCGGTGGGTGGTCATTAAAATAATCCTGCCCGGCTGGTTTAGGATCTTTTCTATTTCCGGGCTAAACTTATAGTTTTCTTTTACAGTGTAAAAAAGCGCATCAATGACGGTATTACCGGTGACAAAAATTTTTTCCGGGCTTACCCCTTCTTTTAAGAGGTTGTCCCGGGAAGTTTTGGTTGGTGCAAAATGAAGATCGGTTAGCGCCCCGGTAAGTTTACGGTTCATTTCCTCCGGCCAGGGGGAGTATTTATTCCCGGTGCGAAGGCCTGCTTCCACGTGGCCTACCGGGATTTGCCGGTAAAAGGCTGCTAGAGCCCCCACAAAGGTAGTGGTGGTATCGCCGTGGACTAATACCATATCGGGCCTGGCCTCTTCTAAAACGTCCGCAAGACCTAAAAGGGCCCGGGCGGTTAAATCCGGCAGGGTCTGCCGGGGGGTCATCAGGTTTAAGTCGAAGTCCGGAGTAATGTTAAAAAGCTCTAAAACCTGGTCCAGCATTTCTCGGTGCTGGGCGGTAACCGCTAAGCTCGTTTCAAATTCCGGAGATTCTTTTAATATTTTATACACCGGCGCCATTTTTATGGCTTCCGGCCGAGTACCAAAGATTAAAAGTATTTTCGGCATCGCTACTCCTTTCTAAATGGTAGTCGGTGGAGGGTAATTTATTTTTTCGTTTACCAACCGCTTAACACCGACCACCGGCTACCGTTTTAAATATCCTTTTTGGATTAGTTTATCAATATGCTCTCTTAGGGCTTTTTCAATATCTACGCCGTACATTTCTTCTAAAACAAACATCATCGATACTGCCGTCTGGGCTACATCAAGGAGCTCCTTGGTAATAAGCTTGGCCACTTCTTCTTCGGATAAGCCCCGCTCCCCGGAAAGCCCGCGAAACTTGCCAATAGCCTGGGCCAACTCCCCGGCTTCTTCCATAAGTTTTAAAGCCGTAGACTCTAAAGTAGGTGTAAGTCCATTTAAACGGGGTAGTGCAATAATTTTTTGCTCCATTTTATCCCTCCCCGTACTTTTCCACTAAAATTCCCGCTTCCTGAAAAAGCCGCATCGCCAGAGGATCCGGATACTCCCCTTTGTAAACCACCCGGACTACCCCGGCATTGATCAGCATTTTGGCACACAGAGAGCAGGGCTGGTGGGTTATATAGATAGTGCTACCGGGAGTAGATACTCCATAAACCGCCGCCTGGATTATGGCGTTTTGTTCAGCGTGAAGCCCCCGGCAGAGTTCGTGGCGTTGGCCGGAGGGGATGTGCTCCTGCTCCCGAAGGCAGCCCACGGTCTCGCAGTGGGCAACCCCTTTGGGAGCACCGTTATAGCCGGTAGCTAAAACCCGATTATCTTTTACCAAAACCGCACCTACCTGCCGCCGCAGGCAGGTGGAGCGGGTCTTTACTACCTCGGTTATTTGCATAAAATACTCATCCCAGGACGGACGCATGAAAACACCTCTTTGAGAAGTGAGAGGTGAGAGGTTAGAGGTGAGATTTTTTATTTTCACACATCCCACTTCACACCTCTTACTTCTAATAGAGTCGACCCTAAGGAAATTTACCCATTATACGGTAACTTATCGTACAGCGGGAAGCGATTTAACAGGTCCTGTACTTTTCGGGCTGCCTCCCGGTGTTTTTCTTCCTTTTCCGGGTTCTTTAAGACCAGAGCTATAATTTCGGCAATTTCAGCCATTTCTCCTTCTTTCATGCCCCGAGAAGTTACCGCCGGGGTGCCAATCCGAATGCCCGAAGTGACGTTAGGGGATTCGGGATCATAGGGAATAGCATTTTTGTTTACCGTAACCCCAATTTCATCCAAGAGTTGTTCTGCCCTTTTACCGGTAAGTCCGACTGGGCGCACATCGACCAGCATTAGATGGTTATCAGTACCACCCGATACTAATCTTAAGCCTTGATGCCCCAATTCCTGGGCTAAAGCTTTAGCGTTTTTCACCACTTGCTGCTGGTACTCTTTAAATTCCGGAGTTAAGGCTTCTTTAAAAGCCACCGCTTTTGCGGCAATAACATGCATTAAGGGGCCCCCCTGCACCCCTGGAAAAACGGTTTTATCGATTTTGGCGGCGTGTTCGGCTTTGCAGAAAATTACACCGCCCCGGGGGCCACGCAGGGTTTTATGGGTGGTAGTGGTGACCACATCGGCATATGGGATTGGAGAGGGATGGAGCCCTACCGCAACTAATCCGGCAATATGGGCCATGTCAACCATGAGATAAGCGCCTACTTCATCGGCAATTTCCTTTAAGTGCCGAAAGTCGATCACCCGGGGATAAGCTGACGCCCCGGCAACAATCATCTTGGGCTTATGTTTATAGGCAAGCTCAAAGACCTTTTCGTAATTTATTTTTTCGGTATCCGGTTCGACCCCGTAGCTTATAAAGTTGTAAAGTTTTCCGGAAAAATTTACCGGACTTCCGTGGGTTAGGTGTCCCCCGTGGGCAAGATTCATCCCCAAAACCGTATCGCCTGGTTCCAAAAAAGCCATATAGGCTGCCATGTTGGCCTGAGCGCCGGAATGGGGTTGAACGTTGACGTGCTCCGCGCCAAAAAGCTGTTTAGCCCGCTCCCGGGCCAGATTTTCCACCACGTCCACATATTCGCAGCCCCCGTAGTACCGTTTGCCAGGAAGACCTTCGGCGTACTTATTGGTAAGGTGGCTACCCATCGCCTCCATTACGGCCCGGCTTACAAAGTTTTCGGAGGCAATAAGCTCAATCTTTTCCCGTTGCCGGGAGAGTTCTTGCTCCATCGCCGCAAAAATTTCGGGGTCTACCTCTTTTAAGCGAAAATTTAGATGGGTCATTTTTTCACGCTCCCTTTTATTATAGATACTTGGAAATTAGAAGTAAGAAAAAACCTTGTTTCCATTTCTCACATCTTATCTCAAATATTTCTTCTCTATTCCCGCTATTTTTTCTACCCGGCGGGCGTGGCGGCCACCTTCAAAGGAGGCTCCCAGAAAAGTATCTACTATGTCAAGAGCAAGGCCTGTCCCCACTACCCGGGCCCCCAAGGCTAAGACGTTGGCATTGTTATGCTCCCGGGCCGAATGAGCAGAAAAAGTATCCGAGCATAAAGCTGCTCGAATGCCGGGCACTTTATTGGCAGCAATGGAAATACCTATCCCCGTGCCGCAGATTACAATACCAAAATCCGCTTCTTTTTTTACCACCGCTTCCGCCACAGCTTCGCCAAAGTCGGGGTAATCGACAGCTTCCGCTGAAAACGTGCCTTTATCAAGGACCAAAAGGCCTTTTTTTTCCAAATGCTTTTTAACTTCTTCTTTCAAGTTAAATCCTGCATGATCAGACCCGATCGCTATTTTCATCTTCCTCCGCTCCTTTAGCTTCAATTTTAGCAATTAATTTTAAAATAAGCTGTTTCAACTCCAAAGCCGTCTGCCGGTAGACCTCAATGTCCCCGCCAAAGGGATCGGCTACATCGCCTTCTTCACCTACATATTCTTTTAAGGTATATACTTTGTTTCCCAGGTCGGGAAAAAGTTGTAAAAGAGCTTCTTTATGTCCCCGGCTCATAGTCAAGATGAGGTCTGCCTCCCGGGTAATCCCTTCAAAAAGGCGGGTTGCTTTATGGGAGGAAAGGTCAATCCCTTCCTCCTGAAGGGCTTGCACCGCCTGCTCCGTAGCAGGGTCGCCGTCCAAGGCATAAAGCCCCACCGACAGCGCTTCGTGGGCCAGACCTTTTTCAGCTGCAATTTTATTAAATAAATATTGGGCCATTGGGCTTCGGCAGGTATTACCGGTGCATACAAATAAGATGTTCATACCTCACCCCCTAAAAGATAAGCTTCCCCGCAATTAATAATAAAATTAGCCCACCTACTAATTGAGCCCGTTCCCCGAAAACTTTGCTTACCCTTCGACCTGTTATTAGCCCGGCCAGGGTCATTAAGCCGGCTATAATACCAGTGGTGAGAGCAACTAGCCAGAGGTTTACTTTTACCGTGCCCAGGGTAAAGCCTACCGATAAAGCATCCATACTAACCGAAAGGCCAATGATTAAAAGTCCAGCGAGATTATAATTAATAGTTGGAAGCTTGTCTTCCGGAGAAAGACCTTGCCTTATCATTTTATAGCCCAGGTAGATTAAGATAGCAGCACCGATATAAGTGGCAACCCTTCCCAAAAACCTTCCCGTTAAATCACCAGCATACCAGCCAAGAATAGGCATTACGATATGGTAAACTAAAACTGTAAGGGATAGGGCGATAATTTCCTGCCGTTTAATTCGCCCCATCCCCAGACCTACACACAGGGAAAAGGAGTCGGTACCCAAAGCCACTGCCAGTAAAGTAATTTCCCAAAAACTCATTGTAGTCCTCCCAATTATGATATAAACTTGCCCGCTGCTGCTTTTTTTAAGCGGTTCATCAAGGCCAAATAAAGACCTTCCTCGGGGTAGGTCTCCGCTAAAATAATTTCCACATCCATCCGGTCAAATTCCCGGAGTTTATCGTATAAATTATGGAGAAGTTCGGAAGGATTACTTTGACTCCCCAGGGTTAAAAGCTTACCTTTGAAAGCTTTTAAATATTTTTCCCGGGTTTCATAAGATACCAGTAAGCCCACTTTTTTACCCTGGGAAAGATAGTTCCGGGCGCTATCCCCAATATCCGGAGCTTTTATAAGATAAAGCGGCGCTTTCGGGGCATAATGGGGGTATTTCATCCCCGGCGCCTTAGGTGCCTTCAGGTCTTGGGGACTAAAGTGGCGAACCTCGCCTAAGACTTCCGCCAACATTTCCGGAGTTATTCCTCCTGGTCTTAGGATTACCGGAGGCTCTACCGTTAAATCTAATACCGTCGACTCAACTCCTATGCGGCAAGACCCGCCAGCTAACACCGCCGCAATTTTCCCGGATAAGTCTTCAAGCACATGCTCGGGACTGGTAGGACTGGGTCGTCCAGACCGATTGGCACTGGGAGCGGCAATGGGGGTTTTTGCCGCTTCGATCAGCATCACCGCCACCGGATGGTCGGGAAGGCGCACCGCAACGGTAGGAAGGCCGGCGGAAACCACCTCAGGAACTTCTGCCCGCCGGGGCAGGACTAAAGTTAAAGGGCCCGGCCAAAATTTCTCGATAAGTCTTTGGGCTCTAGAATCAACCTTAGCAGCTACTTTATATATATCTTCGTGCCGGGCAATATGAATAATTAAAGGATTATCCTGAGGACGCCCCTTGGCTGCAAAGATTTTTAATACCGCCGCGGAGTTAAAGGCATCGGCTCCTAAACCATAAACCGTCTCGGTAGGAAACGCCACTAGCTCTCCTTTTTTAATGTACGCGGACGCTTCATTGATAATATGTAGTTCGGGATTTTCAGGATTTACCGTTAAAATTTTGGTCTCCATTTTTGCACCTTTGTTCACTATGAGGTTATTTTCATATACATTATCTTACTTTAATTAAGTTTTTCCGGCAAGTTTTCTTAAAATTCGGTTAAAATTCCTAAAAAGAAAGTTGTAGGTGCGGCTAAAATATCTATGGCTAATCTCCAACATCCCGGAAAAAATAAACATCGCCCTGGAGCATCCCTTGCCCCCGGGCGATGTTATTTTTTTCTTAAAACTACCAGCCGGTCTTTTCCGGCTAAATCTTTTTTGATTTCCCCTTGAAAAAGGCTCCGGGTTTCTTCGGTTATAGCTTTTCCCTGGTACGGGGCAATTTCTAAAAGTATTATCCCCTCATCCGCTAAAAGTTGATGGGCCTGGGGTAATAAACGGCGGTAAAGTTCTAAACCATCATAGCCACCATCTAAAGCTAAAGTCGGTTCTTTTTTTACTTCAGGCATAAGGTCTTTCAATTCACCGGTTGGTATATAGGGAAGGTTTGCGGTTATCAAGGAGAACTTCCCTTTAAAATCCAGATAAAAAAGGGGCTCCAGTAAATCCCCCTGACCAAAGATTGCCCGGTCATAAACCCCATGGTGGCGAGCATTAACTTTAGCAACTTTTAAAGCTTCCTGAGAAATATCTAAAAGAAAAAATAAACCTAAGGGGATATGGCGGGCAATAGAAATCCCCACCGCCCCCGAACCGGTACCTACGTCAGCGATTAACTTAAGCCCCCGGTATTTACGTAAAAAACTTATTCCTTCTTCGACCATGAGTTCCGTCTCCGGACGAGGGATTAATACTTCGGGAGTTACAAAAAAATCTAAACCGTAAAACTCCTTTTTTCCGGTAAGATATGCCAGCGGTATTCTTGCCGCCCGCCGCTTTACGTGGTCAGTAAAGCGTTCCCATTCAAAATCCGACAGAATCCGGTCGGTTTTAGTGTAAATACCTACCCGGCTTATACCAAGGACATGGGCAAGTAAGACTTCAGCATCTAAGGCTGGCATTTCAATGCCGGCCTTAGCTAAAACTTCTTTTGCCCATAAAAGCGCCTCCCGCAGGGTTTTAGGCATTACTGTCCACCTGCTTTAAGCGCTCTGCCTGGTCAGTGGTAATTAACGCATCAATAATTTCATCTAAATCCCCTTCTAAAACCGCATCCAAGCGGTGAAGGGTTAAGCCAATCCGGTGGTCAGTAACCCGGTTTTGGGGAAAGTTGTAGGTTCTAATGCGCTCACTGCGGTCCCCGGTACCCACCTGGGACTTCCGGGCAGACGCCAGCTCTGCTTCCTGTTCCTGCCGGGCTTTATCTAAAAGGCGGGCCCGGAGGATCTTCATCGCCCGTTCTTTATTTTTCAGCTGCGACTTTTCGTCCTGACAGGACACCACAATACCCGTAGGGATATGGGTAATCCGTACCGCCGACTCGGTCTTGTTTACGTGCTGGCCACCAGCCCCCGACGAGCAGAACACATCGATTCTTAGGTCATTGGGGTTTATCTCCACTTCCACTTCCTCCGCTTCCGGTAAAACCGCTACCGTAGCGGTAGAGGTATGAATCCGGCCACCCGATTCGGTGGTAGGAACCCTTTGTACCCGGTGGACCCCGCTTTCAAATTTCATCCGCGAATATACCCCTTTACCTTCAATGGTAAAGATGACTTCTTTAAAACCGCCTAGGTCGGTAGGGTTACTGTCCATAATTTCCACTTTCCAGCCCATCCGGTCGGCATACTTGGAATACATCCGGAAAAGGTCACCCGCAAAAAGGGCTGCTTCCTCCCCACCGGCCCCCGCCCGGATTTCCATAATGACGTTTTTCTCATCGTTGGGGTCTTTAGGGAGAAGAAGGATTTTAAGCTTTGCTTCTAATTCCTCCCGCCGGTCTTTTAGTTCTTGAAGCTCCCTTTGCACCAGTTCCCGAAATTCCGGGTCAAGTTTTTCATCTAACATCATTTCTGCATCTTCAATTTCCTTTTTGGTCTTTTTATATTCCCGGTAGACCTGAACTATTTCTTCAATTTCCGCATGGGCTTTGACGTAACCCTGCCACCGCTTTGTGTCAGAGATTACCTCCGGGTCGGAAATAAGCCGGGAAAGTTCCTCGTATTTTTCTTCCAGTTGCTCTAACTTATCAAACATTAAGCCTTCACCTCATCCTTTATTACCGCTTTTAACGATGTTATGGCCACTTCCAGCATACTGTCGTCCGGCTCCCGGGTGGTAAGCTTCTGCAACCACAGTCCCGGCGCCGTTAAAACCTTGCCCAAAAGGGTATTACTTATTTGGGCCGACCCTTTTAACACTTCATAGCTTACCCCGGCTACCACCGGTATCAGAATAATTCTACTTAAAATTCGCCCCAGTAAGTTTTGGTCCCCTAACAGAGAAAAAATAATAATGCTCACAATCATCACTATTAAAAGAAAACTGGTACCGCAGCGGGGATGTAAGGTGGTATATTTGCGAACATTCTCCACGGTAAGCTCATCGCCTGCTTCATAGGCGTGTATGGTTTTATGTTCCGCTCCATGGTAGGCAAAAACCCGCTGGATATCTTCCACACGGCCGATAGCCCAGACATAAAGGAAAAACAAGATTACCCGAATCACTCCTTCTACCAGGTTTTGGGCCCAGTAGGCTTTAATAACAGGAGCCGAAGCATGGGCTGCCCAGGTGGGAAGCACCACAAAAAGCCCAATCCCCAGGGCAAAGGCTAAAAGCATGGAAACCCCAAGCTCCCCTTTATTTAGTTTTTCCTCTTCTTCCTCCACTGCCTGGTTGGCCGAATAAACTAAAGCTTCAATGCCGAGGACTAAAGCGTCGTACAAGGCAACAAGGCCCCGGATTAAGGGAAGTTTAAAAAATTTACTGTTTACAGCAGCCGCTACCGGCCGTTCCTCTATTTCAATTTTACCTGAAGGAGTGCGAACTGCCACTGCCCATTTTTCCGGGCCGCGCATCATAACCCCTTCGATAACCGCCTGTCCTCCGTAGTTAAATTTCATATTCTCTCCCCACTTCTAAAAAAAACGCAGAGCCTAAGATGCTCTGCTTTGTTTTAGAGACCGTACTTTTTCTTAAACTGCTCGGCACGACCCCGGGCTTCTACTGTCCGTTGCGAACCGGTATAGAAGGGATGGCACTTAGAACATATTTCAACCCGGATCTCTTTTTTCGTAGAGCCGGTTTCAAAGGTCTCGCCGCAAGCACATATAACCCGTGCTTTACCGTATTCCGGATGGATTCCAGGCTTCATCATTCTCACCCCGTTTTCAAATATTAACACAAAGTAAATTATAGCACACCCCTTGTAAACAAGCAAGTGTAATTTTAGGGACAGTCCCTAAAATTACCGTACAAGGCTAAATTGGGGACTGTCCCTAAAGTACTACTTTAAAGGTGGTGCCCTGGCCAGGAGTGCTTTCGACCCAGATTTTTCCGCCATGGGCTTCTACCAGACTTTTGGCGATAGCCAGCCCCAAGCCGGAACCACCGGTGGTTCGGGAACGGGATTTTTCTCCCCGATAAAAACGTTCAAAAATATATGGTAAATCCTCCGGGAGTATTCCCGGACCGGTGTCGGCCACTTCTAAGTAAAGTTTTTCCTTTAGGTCTACTTTTAGGGTCACGCGGCCTCCTTCACCGGTATATTGAAAGGCATTGGCTAAAAGGTTGTAAACTACCTGTTTTATCCGGTCAGGGTCAAAGGTGTATTTCAACCCTTTTTCCGGTAAGTTTAGTTCAAATTTAATATTTTTAGTTTCGGCTATAGGTAAAAACGGCATTGCTACTTCTCCGAAAAACTGGTTTAATTCAACCACAACAGGAAAAATTTTAAGTTCTCCCGCCTCTGCCAGGGAAAGTTCCCGTAATTCTTCAACCATCCGGGTAAGGCGCTTTACTTCTTCCGCTAAAGACTGCAGGTTTTCCTGATCTGCTTCGATAACTCCCTCTAAAAAAAGTTCAAAATTTCCTTGCAAGATGGAAAGAGGCGTTCTTAACTCATGGGCAATATCGGCTATCATCTGCCGGCGTAGCTTTTCGTTTTTTTCTAAAGTATCGGCCATCCGGTTAAAAGCAGCGGCCAGTTCACCAATCTCGTCTTTGGTCATTTGGGGCGCCCGTAAGTGAAGATTTTTTCCGTTAAACTCTCCCACTACCGCTATTAAAGCTTTAAGGGGAGCTAAAATGCGTCCCGAGAGAAAAACCCCTAAAATTAAGGCCAGAGCCACAGCTAAAATCCCACCAAGAATATTAGCTTTTTTAACTGAGGCAATAAAACTTTCTTCTAAAAGGCCGTAAATGGTAAATGGCTGTAAATATAAGGTACCAATTTTTTCGCCGTTTAAATAAATCTCCTGCCCGTTTTTTAGATTTAACTGCTTCTCATTTCTGCCCAGGTACTCCAGGTCATTGTCAACTACTACTGTACCATCCGCTGACGTTATGATGATCCTTTCTCCCCGCATATGCCCAGGACCACCAGGACCTCTTCCCCGGTTAAATTGAAATCCTGCCTGGACCGCTTCCCATCCTCCAGCAAAATAAAGTTCTTGAATATAATTTACTAAGACCTGAGCTCTAGAAGATAAGTTTTGCTTAATATACGCATTAAACGAATTGCTTATTTCCTGAACAGCAAAAAAAGAGGTTACCAACACTGACAATAACGCTACAGCCAAAAGAGCAGCGGTGATTTTTACAGTGATTTTCATCTCCTCATCCCCTGGGCTTTAATTTGTAGCCTACCCCAAAGACCGTTTGGATGTATTCTGGATTGGCAGGATCTTTTTCGATTTTTTTCCTAAGATTACTGATATGGGTATCTATTGAACGCTCATACCCTTCATACGCCTCGCCTAAAGCATACTCCAAAAGTTCAAGACGGCTAAAAACTTTGCCAGGGTTTTTCATCAGCGCTTCTAATAACTTAAACTCAGTTGGTGTAAGGTCTACTGGATTCTCTTGGTAAAAAACCTCCCGGGTTTGGGGGTATAGAGTAAGCTCGCCTTCAATTAAAACTTCCGCTTTAGAAGACTGTTTTGCCTCTACCCGCTTTAAAATCCCTTTGATCCTTGCCGCCAGTTCTCTTAGGCTAAAAGGTTTTACTACGTAGTCATCTACCCCAAGCTCAAAGCCAATTAATTTATCTACTTCTTCGGTTTTAGCGGTAAGCATGATAATGGGAATTTGGCTTTCTTTTCTTATTTCCCGCAAAACCTCAATGCCATCCATTCCCGGCATCATCCAATCCAAGACAATGAGATCCGGTTTGTCCTGCAGAAAGACTTTCAGGGCATCGCTGCCGTTAAAACTTCCCAGGACCTCGTATCCTTCTTTGGTTAAATAGCTTTTAACCATGGCGACAATTTTCGGCTCATCATCCACCACTAAAATTTTTTTGGCCATAAAATCATCTCCAACGTTTTTTATGTAATTATACCAGTTTTTTGTTACAAACTTATAAAGAAAATATAAAAGAAAAAACCTTACCCGTTTAGGGCAAGGTTTCTAAGTAAGAGGTTATTGAAACATAGGGGCATGGTCAAAATCCATACCACCTCTACCAACCATACCGCCGTGATGACCAAAACCTTTGGGACCTGGGGCGGTGTTGTTAACCATTTGCTTTACCCGGGTTTCTATGTTCTTTAAGAAGTTATCCGCCTGGGTTTGGGTTATTTTGCCGTCTTTTACAAGCTGGTTAATTTTTTCTTTTTCTTTGGTGACGATAAAGTTTATTAGCTCAGTCTCGGTTTTCCCTTTAGCTTTAGCAATTTCTACCAGAGTTTTTCCGCTCTGCTGCTGGCTTATTAAGGTGTTTACATCAATTCCTAAAAAGCTGGCCAACTCAGCGGGAGTTACCCTAAAGCCGCCTCGATGTCCAAAACCCTTGGGACCAAGGGCCGTACTGTTGACCATGTTTTTAACCCGGGTTTCTATGTTCTTTAAGAAATTATCCGCCTGAGTTTGGGTTATTTTGCCGTCTTTTACAAGCTGGTTAATTTTTTCTTTTTCTTTGGTGACGATAAAGTTTATTAGCTCAGTCTCGGTTTTCCCTTTAGCTTTAGCAATTTCTACCAGAGTTTTTCCGCTCTGCTGCTGGCTTATTAAGGTGTTTACATTAATTCCTAAAAAGCTGGCTAACTCATCCGGTCCTACTACTCCAAAACCCCGGTGGCCAAAACCTTTGGGGCCAAGATCTACGCTGTTAACCATTTGTTTGGTCCGTTCGGTAATATTCTGGAGCATAGCATCCGCTTGAGCCTGAGTAATTTTACCGTCTTTTACCAGTTGATTAATTTTGGCTTTCTTTTGCTCCACTAAGTAATTTACCAGTTCATCTTCGGTTTTACCTTTTTCTTTGGCAATTTGGGCTAAGGTTTTGCCACTGTGCCGTTCGCTCATTAAGGTAGATACGTCAATTCCCAGAAACTTGGCAACATTGTCCATCATGCCACCAAAAGCCCGGCCAAAATGTTTGCCAAAACCGCGGTAAGTTTCAACGATTTTTGAAGTTGTTGAGGTACTGCCATCATTAGTGGTGGCCGCGTAAACTGCTGGAGCAGCAGTCACAAGTAAACCTATAATAGTAGCTCCCGCAATTACTTTTTTTCCCCATTCTTTTTTCACTTTAATCACCCTCCAGGTTAATTTTTGGCTCCAGCTGGAGCTTACATTTATATCATAACCAGAGGGTTTTAAAAAGATTTCAGGGAAATGTTAAAAAGTTGTCAAGATTATAAAAGAGCTTTGGCCAGTGCCCGGGCAAAACGAGCTAAGCCGTCAGAAGAATTTACTATTTTTATTTCCTCGGGGTTGGTGACAAAGCCAATTTCTGCCAAAACCGCCGGCAGGCGTACATTTTTTATAACATAAAAAGCTGCAGTTTTTAGCCCCCGGTCTTTAAAGCCAAATTCATCGATTAGCTGCTTTTGCAGTTTAGCTGCCAGGCTTTCGCTGTCCTCCCGCCCTGCTTTAAAGTAGGTCTCTATCCCACGGGCAGTGGGGTCGGTAGCCGCATTTAAGTGAACCGAAATAAAGGCATTGGCTCCCGAGTTATTAGCAAACTTTACCCGCTGGGGCAGCGGAACAAAAATGTCTCTGTCCCGGGTAAGCACTACTCTACCGCCTAATTTTTCCACCAGGACTTTACCGGAAAGCACAAGCTTTAAGGTAACATCTTTTTCTTTTATGCCAAAAGCCCCCACTGCTCCCGGATCTTTGCCGCCGTGTCCGGCATCTAATACTATACTTTTTCCGTCTAAAAGCCTGGCCCATACTTCTAAAATTACTGTACTGCCGCTGTTTTTTACTTCATAGTAAAGTTTTTCTTCCCCTTCGATTACCAGGCGCAAAATTTCCGGTTTAAATTGAGCAAGACGAACTTCTCTTATTTTGTACTTTTTCACCGGGATTTGTTTTTGGCCGACTCCCTGCACTCCTGAAAAATCAAGAACTACCCGGTGGGGATTTTCTAAGATAAAGGATTTTACGGAAGGTTTTTGGTTAAATTCCAAAGTAATCCTGGAAATTAAATCAAAATCGGTTTTTAAGCTTTTTAAACTTGCCATTTTCTTTCCCCCTAAAATAGTTTCTATTAATAAAATATGCAGAGCTTTTAGGGAGTGGGATAAAAACAAAAAAACCGGCAAACTGCCGGTCTAAAATTGTTGCGAAAAATAAGTAGGTTTAATACCTTCCGTGGGAAGTTTTATCCCGGGTCCCGGTAAAGGACCAAAGGTCATGGTCAAATAAAGAGCAATAATTGAGGCTGTGACTACTCCCGCAAACACCAGGGTTTTTTTCCGATTCTTTAAAATGTTCTTGCCTAGAGCTTTTACCCAGCGGAAATGAAAAATCAAATGGCCTCCAACCAATACGGTAAAGATGTAGCCCGTTACCTTATGCAGCGGGTTTAAGTAGTACATTAAAGAAGTGTCCAAGGGAAGTTTTAGATCCATCATAATTCCGGTAACAATACAGGTGATTCCTACAATCCCCAAAATGACATCAAAGTAAAAATTTCTTTCCCCTTTGGTCATAGACTAAACCCTCCTTTGTAGTGTTTTTGACGGATTTAATCTTAGCAAAAGGGTTTTAAAATGATTTCGGGAAAATGTTAAGAAGTTTTCAAGATTAAAAAAGGCTCTAAAAGCTTAAAGCCTTTAGAGCCTTAAAATTAGCACTAATTTCTTTCTGGATTTTCAGTTGCTTCTTTTTTAAATTCCCTTCTCTCCCAAGATTAAGTTTTTTTCTTCCTGATAAAACTTCCCTAAAAATTCAACTATTTCCCGGTAAATACCCTGAAGGTTTTCTTCTCTGGCTTTTTCCACCACCTGTTCAATAAACGATAAGTGGTCGGATAAAAAATCTTTTTGGCCGGGATGATTATTTTCTACTAACATCGCCATAAACTCCAGCTCCAATACTAAATGATCGGGCATTCCCGAAAAATCTTCGGGAATGATAAGTCCCGCTTTTTCGTATAAAGCCGCCACATGCAATGCGTGGTCGCTCATGAGAAAGCCGCGACTATTGGCCATAACCGGGTCTACCTCGGGATCACGAGACCATTTGCGGTATACCGATTCGATAAGGCTTACTTTGGGAGCATATAAGCCAAAATACTCCTGGTAGCTTTGAGAAAGTTCCGGTAAATTAGGAATTTCCCCAAGATTAACCCCTAATTCTTTAAAAGCTTCTACCCCGTCCTTTTTTAACCAGCGGTAAAATTCTTGATCCGGTTCGCTCATTGCCGCCGCAAGGATTCGGTAAATTTCGACCCGGTTATGTTCCATAGCCCTTCCTCCCTTTTAGTTCATTAAAGTTACGGGAACTGCTGCCAGCAAGATTAAAGCCCTTAAGGTAAAACCGCCTAACAGCACTAATAGGGCATCTAATGCTTTTACTCCTTTGCCGGCTTTGGGTGAAGAGACTGCTCCAATCACCCCTGGCAAGATAATACCTAATAACACCAGCATTCCCCAGAAGTACAAGCTGTATTTCCCGGAAATAATCATATCCGCCGATTGTTTTGCCGCCTCTGGACCATTTACCGCTACCATCAGCAAAAAGAAGAGGAGTAAAAGTTCAATTACGGCTAAAGCTGTATGCAAAGGCTTGAAGAAATCGGGTAAAGTTTTGCCACCAAAAGCAAAACTTCCTAAAATTGCCGTAGCCATCCCTGTAACTAAGGCCGATACAACAAAAAGTACCGGGATTACCGCATTGTTCCAGAAGGGAACGGCTTTAACTACCCCTAAAAGTACCCCGGTGTATACGGAAGTAGCAAAAGCCAGAACCGCTCCGGCACAGCGCAAAACAGTATTAGTATAGTAAGGATTTTTTAGCTTCATCCAGCCATAGACAAACGCTACCGGCATAAATAAGGTTAAAATCCAGGTACCCCAGGTAATCATGGAAGTAAAGTGAGTATAAAGTTCGAAAATCCGCCAGGGTTCAAATTTCCCAGCTTCCACCCAGGTAAGGTCCAGAACCAGGAAAAGGGTACCTATGGCTACCAGCGGAGCAGCCAGGATGGTTCCGGCTTTAATTAATGCTTCATTATCCTTATTTACCCCGGAACGCTCGGTCATGACCGCTATTAAAAAGGCTCCAGCTCCCGCTCCGGCTAAGAACAGGTAGATCGCAATTATTATTCCCCACGCCATTTGAGTCCCTCCTTAGCGTACGTAGTAAATGGAGGGTTTGGTGCCCAAATCCCCCCGCAACGGCTTAGCTTGTTTTTCCTGAATAATCCGGTGGATTTCATCGTTGGGATTATCTAAGTCTCCAAAATACCTGGCTTCGCCGATACAGGTAGAGACACAGGCAGGCTTTTTCCCCTGCTCTACCCGGTGATAGCAAAACCGGCATTTTTCCGGGACACCTTTTTCATGATTTATCACCCGGGCCTGGTAGGGACAGGCTACCATGCAGTATTTGCAACCGGCACAGCGTTTTTCATCTACCAGGACTATGCCGTCATCCCTTTTATAAGTCGCTCCGGTTGGACATACCTCCACACAGGGTGCATTATCACAGTGCTGGCACTGAATTAGTAAAAATTCGCGTTGAACATTGGGAAAACTACCAGTTTCCCGCTCTTCTAAGCGGGTAAATTTTTCCCCGGGAGGTAACCCCCACTCCGCTTCACAGGCAACGGTGCAGGCCTGACAGGCAGCGCATTTGGTCATGTCAATTACCATTGCATACTTAGGCATTGGCCCCACCTCCTATCTTTCTTACCTCCACCAGTACTTCACAGTCGGCCGAAGCTCCCGAAAGCGGTTCTGCATGGTTAGGAACGATAAAGGAAGTACTGGCACCTTTATGGTACGCCTTTTTCTGGTACGGCGAAAAACCGCCAAAGCCGTGCACCATGAAAACCGCATCGGGGTGAATAGCTTCGGTTACTTTGGCTTTTATGGTAACTTTGCCGTAGTCCGATTTTACTTCGACTAAATCACCATTATTGATGCCAAGCTTTTCTGCGGTCCGGGTATTGATCCAAAGGACGTTTTCCGGCATGAGAGCATGCAGGTACTCGTTATTAAAGGTGGAAGTATGGGTATGCACTGCAGTATGGCCATGGAGGAAGCGAAGCTTTCCGTTCCTTTCAGTCACGCCAGGCGGTACCCAGGTCGGTACCCTTTTGGTACCAGCTTTTTCAAAGGCCGGTGAAGAAAGCTCGATTTTTTTGGATTCAGTCTTAATTTCCGGAACTTTATTGACAGGCTTTCCATCGTCTAAAGCAATAACACCTTTTTCCATAAGTTGTTTAAAGGTTACGTTAAAGGGTTTTAACATCTGATCCGAAAACTGCTCCAACGTATAGTTAAAATACTGCCCGATACCCACCTCATGCGCCAGCTCTTTAATTATATCGTCAGCCCCCATAGTATTATGAAGCGGTTTTACTGCCGGCTGCCGCAGAGCTACAGCATTCCCGGCAATTTGCGGCGGATCAAACCGCTCAAGATAAGTGGATTCCGGTAAGACATAGTGTGCCATAAGAGCAGTTTCACTCATCTGCACATCAATTACTACAACCAGATCCAGTTTCTTTAGAGCTTCAATCCACTTTTTAGAATTACCCGCCGAGCGCACCGGATTGTGGTGGTTGGCGATATACGCTTTAATTGGGTAAGGCTCGCCGGATAAAATATGCTCCGGAAGCATCTGAATCATCCCAAGGCCTTTCGCCAGTGGCCATTTTTCGCCGCCAGCACCGTCAAAGCGTTTAGCCTTTGGTTTTTCCAGCTTTGGCCAGAGACCTTCCCGCTCTTCGACTTTGGTAAAATTATACTTGGAAAATTTAAGGCCGCCTTTCTGGCCAAGGTTACCCATGAGAGCATTGATCACTGCTCCAGCTCTTACCATTTCGGTACTGTTCATATAACGCGAGGTGTGCCAGCCCGGGTCTATCACCGCAGCCGGTTTGGCTTTGGCAAATTCTTCGGTAATCCGCTCAATAGTTGCCGCCGGAATACCGGTTATTTCTTCGGCCCATTTCGGAGTGTATTTTTCCACTTCTGCAGCAACTTCATCAAAGCCAACGGTGTAGTTAGCTACAAACTCTTTGTCGTACCACTCATTTTTAATAATGAGGTAGATCATCGCCAAAAGGAACGCAAGGTCGGTACCCGGTCTTATGGGCACCCATTCGGACGCCAGCGCCGCAAAATTGGAGTACCGGGGGTCCAGGACAATTATTTTCGCCCCTTTTTCCTTGGCTTTCATGATACCGGTAACCTGGCTTACGCTTATTCCTTCCACCAGATTGCGACCGCAGGAAATGTAGTACTTAACATTGCCGTAATCGACAGTAGGTACGTCCCCGTATATTGCTTTATAAGCCGCATTCCGCGGAGAGTAGCAGGTCGGAGCATGGGGGCTTAAATTTGGCGAACCAAAGGCCTGGTTAAAGATTACTTCGTAGTCATTAACAAGTTCTGGGTGAGTACTCCACACCAGCGCCTCCGGTCCATATTTGGCTTTAATTTCTTTGAGCTTTTCGCCAATTTCACGAAACGCCTGCTCCCAGGATATCGGTACAAATTTGTCCCCTTCTCTTTTAAGTGGCTGTTTTAAGCGGTCCGGGTCATACAAAAGTTTCATCCCGGCATTACCCCGGGCACAGATTTTGCCTTTGCCGTTGGGATGGTCTTTGTTTCCCTCGATTTTTACCACCCGGCCATTTTTGACTTTGACGATGATGCCGCATTTGGTGCCACACATTTCACAAATGCTGGGAATCATCTTTACATCGGAAGATTCGGCAGCTTTTGCCGACCAGCGCTCAAAGGACATTACACCGCCGGATAAGGCTGCCAGAGCACCGGTAGCGGCAGAGGCTTTTAAAAAGCTCCTCCGGGTTAGCTTCATACTCCTTCCCCCTTTACTCGTGCTGATTTTCACTATCTGATTTAATTGTAAAGCAGGTTCGGTTTGTGAAGGTAATCGCAAAGACTTATGGGGTTATAAAGACAAATTTATACCCATAAAATTATTCTTTGAATTGTTTTTGCCCAAATTAATTTTCAGCAAAGTTATGATATAATAAATATTGATATAAGCAACGGGGGAAGAAAGCATGAATTTATACCAGTTTGAACTTTTCTGTCAAATTGCTAAAGTAAGGAGTTTCACAAAAGCAGCTAAATTAATGCACCTGACCCAGCCAGCAATCTCGGCTCAAGTGCAGGCAATGGAAAATTTTTACGGCACAAAATTATTTGAACGGTCAGCAACGGGGGTAAAGCTTACCCCCGCCGGCGAGCTGGTTTATAAATACGCCCAGCACTTTTTGGCTGAACACGAAAAGTTAGAAAGGGAGATAGACAATTTACTTGGTACCAATGCCCAAACTATTGTCATTGGAGCCAGCACCACTATTGGCAATTTTGCCCTGCCCTGTAACGTTTGGAGCTTTAAGGAAAAATTTCCCGAAGCCAATATTAGAATTGAAGTGGATAACTCCCAGAAGGTTATTGCTTTGGTCCTGGATGGGAAAGTGGATTTTGGATTGGCAGAAGGCCCAGAATTTACAAATCCCGATTTAGAAATAAAAAAAGTGGGAGAGAGTCAGGTAGTAGTAATCACCTCCCCCGAACTTCCCCAGGCCCAGCAAAATTCAATTACTATTGAGGAACTTAAAAAACTTCCTTTGATCCTGCGCGAACCGGGCTCTTCGGTGCGGGAAGTGTTTTTTGAGGCAATTAAAAAAACCGGAATCCCGGCTTCTGAGTTAAATATTGTTTTAGAATTAGGAAGCTTTCAAGGGGTTTTAGAAGCGGTAAAAAAAGGACACGGTGTCTCTATTTCCTGCTTAGAAGCGGTTAAAAAAGAGTATCACCGCAAAGAGCTCCACTACCTTACCTTAAAAGATATGGAGCTTACTATGCCGTTTTTACTGGTTTACCGCAAAGACCGTACCTTTAGTCCACTGGCCAAAAGGTTTTTAAGGTTTATTATCGGTCCTGCGGCTTTAGAGTTTTGTTAAAGGACATATTTTTTTAAAAATAATATACCAAGATACGTGCCAATAATTAAAGAGCCGCCAAAAATCCAGCCGTGAAGAGAAAAGGAGGCTATACCCCCTACCAGGTTGCCAATATTGCAGCCAAGGGCAAGTCTAGCCCCAAAGCCCATAAAAACGCCTCCAATAATCCCCAGCAAAAATTTCCCTGGGGATTTTATTTTTTTGGGGCGAAATTCGTTGTGCCAGAGGGCGGCAAAAAGCCCTCCTAAAATGGTTCCAACTACCAAGAGATTTTCGTGGGAAAACAGGGTAGTTTTGAAAAAAGAATTGGGATAAACCTCCTGGTAATAAGCCCACCTCTCCGGGCAAAAACCCAAAACTTTTAGCCACCAGGTACCCCAGTCGGTAAGGATGTGGGTGATACCCCAGGGCTTCCCCCAGGTAAGTAATAATAAAATATTTAAAATACCAAGAATTATTCCACCTTTGATTTCCGACCAGCCAAGGTCAACTTTTTTCATCGGTCCTACCCCTTTATAACGCTAACTTCCCAGATACCGGGAGAAATTTCTTCTAAGTCGTAATCGTATTTAAGCCTTACCGCTAAATCAACTATGTTACGTACTGAACGGCTGAAATCGGTGATTACGATAATCTTATCTCCCGGCTGCATTTTCTTTAATTCTTCCTGCACCCGCCAAAGGGGAACCGGGCAGACTTCACCGGTTAAGTCTACTTTGATTTCCATTTACCTCTCCTCCTGCAAAGCTTTAAACAAAAAGAAAAATACTATTACATAGATAAGGAGTGTCGGTATCCAGCCAATAATCCCGGGAAGCCAGAACTTTTTGGCAGCAGTTAAACTATCTTTCCAGAAGCCATAACCAAAGGCTCCTAGGACTGAGCCAATTACTATTCCCAGCAATACTCCCCAGTAGTGGAAAAACCCTTCTCCCACCCGGACTAAAGTACTAATCACACAGCCACCGGCTAAAACCATACCAACGCCAAAAATAATGCCGCCGATGACCAAATGCCAGCCCACCGGATTTATTTTCCCCGGAGGTGCATGTCCCCCTAATACAGCTAACAATTGGATTACAAAAAAACCAGCAGCAGATACAGCGATTAAGACTGTAACTCCCCGGCTCATGGCTTTATCCCGAAACATGATTAAATCCCGAAAAGCTGATGCAAAGCAAAAGCGGGAACGGCTAACCGCATAACCAAAACCAAGGCCTAAAGCAAACACCGCCGCCTGGGTGAAAAGGTTTTGATAAACTAAAAAGAGTAGCACCGAAAGAAACAATATTAATAAGCCGTAAGCTGCCTTTTTTTGCACTTTTTATCACCTAACAACATTATACCGTATGTTAGGCAATTAGGCTGTTAAAAAGTTTTTCCAAACCGCTGCCCTTCGCCACCTGTTGGTATCGTCTTTGCCGGACATAAAAATAAGCGCACCGGAGTGCGCCCGTTAATGGTGGTATGGCATAAGTGGTCAGTGGTCGGTGTATTCCTAGGAACGGCTCCTGCCGGCTAAATTAAAAGCGGGTCAAAGCCCGCTCTTATTATTTTCAATTTTCCTCAAAATGACCTCACAGAACCGTCCGAACCGTCCCTAGAAGGAGTATTTTCATTTCGTTTAAAAGTGAATCCAATTTGGCGGAAGTTTCAGCTTCACCGTAAATTCTAAAGACCGGCTCCGTGCCGGAAGCTCGCACCAGGACAAAGCCGCCCCTTTGAAGTTCCCACTTTACCCCGTCAATTCGGCTTACCCGGACGACCTTTTCACCAGCAATTTCCGTAAGTTTTAGCGAAGACATTCGCTTTAAAATTTCTTCCTTTTGCTCCGGCGTAGTTTTATAGTCATCCCGGCGGGAGTAAACCCGGCCGTAGCGGTCGTAAATATCTTCTAATACCTGTGATAGGGGCTTTTTAAAATATTCCCGGATTTTTACCGCTAGGAGATCGGCTAAGATTCCATCTTTTTCCGGCACATGCCCCGCTATCGACAGTCCCCCGGATTCTTCACCGCCTAAGACTGCTCCTTCTCTTATGGCTTTGCCGATGTACTTAAAACCTACCGGTGTTTCAATCACTTCATAGCCATTAGCCCGGGCCATCTTATCTAAAAGGTGAGTGGTGGGCACCGTCCGGGCTACATCGCCTCCCCGCCCGCTTTCAAGTAAATAGTGGTAGGTAAGGGCTAAAATTTCATTGGCGGTAAAAAGCCGCTCCCCTTCCACCACCCCAAACCGGTCCGCATCCCCATCTAAGGCCAGGCCCAAATCTGCCCCTCGCCGCTTTATTTCTTCAACCAGCGGCTGGAGCTCCTTTTTTTTGGGTTCGGGCATACCGTCGCCAAAGAGAGGATCCCGGTAGTTTCTAAGGGTATAAAGATTATAACCGAAATCCCCTAATATTTTTTCCAGATAGCCCTGACCGGCCCCGTACATCGGGTCAATTACAATCAGGCCCTGCCCCGGATTTAAGCCGGTCAGGTTAATTAAATGTAGGATGTATTTGTCTTCTAAGTTTAAAGTAAGCTTTCTCCCAGGTTCTCTTTTTGCGGGTTTGGCTTCACTGTTTATTAACTGCTCTAAGCGGTCGGTCACATCGGGCAGGGCCGGTCCGGCATAGTCGGGGATAAATTTAAAGCCGTTATATTCCGGCGGGTTGTGGCTGGCGGTTAACATTACCCCGCCAATCGCGTTTAATTTTTTAATGGCAAAGGCTACATAAGGAGTGGGCACAAATTTCTCCGGAAGATAAACGTCAAAACCACTTTTTAAAAGGATTTCCGCCACGGTCTCTGCAAACCGGTCGGATAAAAAGCGGCAATCATAACCTACCACCACCGCTCCATTGCGGTACTTTTCCTGCAAATAAGCGGCTAACCCCAGACTTACCTTTTCTAAATTGGCAAAGGTAAAATCCCGGGCAATAATTCCCCTCCACCCATCGGTGCCAAATTTTATCAAAGTTATCCCCCTTTTCTCTTGGGTTTTTTGTCGGTAATATCTACCGTCAGGGTAAGCTTATCATGCTTTAAGTCTATGTATACCTGACCGTTAGCATCAATTTGGGCATACGCTATGTCTTTTAAGTTAGTTATCCCTTGCTCTTTTAGGTAGTTAAAAAACCATTCTTTAGCTAGTCCATGCTGCTCAAAATTTTGCTCGATTAATTCTCCGTCAACCACCAGTTCTGCCGGTACTCCTTCATAGGGCGGATTTAATCCCAAATCTTCCGGAGTTACCGGCCGTTTGGTGGACTTCAATAAAACCGAAAGCTCTCCATTGGGTTCAGCTACCGCAAACTCCACATCGGCTACGTTAAAAGCTCCTTTTTCCCGAAGCTGCATCATTAAGTCGTCCATGGTGTAGCGCATCAGCTTCATATTGTGTTCCAAGATTTTGCCGTTATGGATGACAATTGTAGGCTCATCCTGAAGAAGCTTCCGTACATTCCGGTTTTTAAGCCCAGCCCACTGCACTAAAATGGTAAGTGCCCCAAAGGCTGCCATGCCCGTCAGATAGTGAACTACATTGGTGCGAAGGTCCACCGCAACATTGGCAGCAATCGAGCCAATAACAATACCGTTTATGTAGTCGGAAATGGTTAGCTGGCCAAGCTGGGATTTCCCAATGAGTTTGGTAATGATAAGTACAGCTATAAAGGCAGCCAGTGAACGTAAGATGACCTCAGTTACATCGTGCACAGGAACACCTCCACCCCTATTTTGAAAAAAACCGACGGGTTTTATTCCGCCGGTTGCATAAATTTTTCATAACAGGGATAACCTAACAGTAGAGGTGATCCTATGGATGAACTCGAAAGAGCTCGATTACTAAAGGGAAGTTTCTACGGTGTGGTTTTTAGCCTACCCTTTTGGGCAGTGTTAATCTATTTCCTTTGCCACTAATTCTTTAAGATAAGCTTTAAACCCGCTGGCCAGCTCCTCCCGGTCCAGGGCAAATTCCACGGTCGCTTTTAAAAAGCCAAGTTTGTCGCCCACATCATAGCGCATACCTTCATACACATAACCATATATTGGCTTTACCTGACACAGCATTCTTAAAGCATCGGTCAGTTGAATTTCGCCTCCGGCTCCGGGAGGAGTTTTTTCTAAGAAATCAAAAATCTCCGGCTCGATAATATAGCGGCCCATCACCGCCAGGTTGGAAGGTGCTTCTTCGGGTTTGGGTTTTTCAACCAAGTCCTGGACCCGATAGAGCCGCTCTCCGGCATACTCTGCCTTTAAAATTCCGTACTTGCTTGCATCCTGAGGCTCTACTTCCTGTACGGCCACGATACTTCCTTCCACTTTTTCATAAAGATCAATCATTTGCTTTAAGACCGGAGTTCTAGCTTTCATCAAGTCGTCACCCAGTAAAACCGCAAAAGGTTCATTGCCAATAAATTTGCGGGCACAGTAAATGGCATGTCCAAGCCCTAGAGGCTCTTTTTGCCGGACGTAGTGGATATCCACCATATTGCCAATGGAGCGGACAATCTCCAAAAGGTCGTCTTTCCCTCTCTTTTCTAAATACATTTCTAATTCCGGGGATTTATCAAAATGGTCTTCAATGGCCCGTTTGTTTTTACCGGTGACAATTAAGATGTCCTCAATACCAGAAGCTACCGCTTCTTCTACGATATACTGAATTGTAGGTTTATCAACAATGGGCAGCATTTCTTTAGGCTGAGCCTTGGTTGCCGGTAAAAATCTAACTCCCAATCCAGCTGCAGGAATGATGGCTTTTTTGATTTTCAAATCGCCTACCCCCTCGAAAAAATTTTTAACCCTCCACTTAGTAATTATAATAAATTTACCTTATTATGGCAAATTCCCATACACTGCATCATAAACTTCACCGGCCGTCTTTAATATATCTTCATTTAAAATTGTATAACGTTCAGGGCGCATGCCTGGTGCTAAATTAACCGCCTCTAAAAACTGTTCTCTTGTTAAACCTAAACTTTCCGGTGAGGCTTTAAGCCCAAATTTTTTAAAAAAGTTTAATAATCCTTCTAAATTCTGGCGCTGGAGCTTTGCAGTAAATAAGGCTGCAACTCCCACCTGTTCACCGTGAAGGGCCGGTCGTTCATATAATTTATCTAAAGCATGGCTAATTAAATGTTCGGCGCCACTGGCAGGCCGGCTGGTCCCAGTAATAGCCATGGCAATCCCGGATAAAACCAAGCCTTCGGCTAAAAGCCTTAAAAAATCAAGTTCCCAGATACTTTTACCGGTATAATTTAAAACTGAATACACTGCTTTTTCCGAAAGCATATAAGCAAAACCGTCCATCCTATCTCTGCCCCGCCGGCAGGCAATTTCCCAGTCGGCAAGCGCCGTAATATTGGAGATTAAGTCGCCAATACCAGCTTTTATAAGACGCTCGGGAGAATTTTTAACCACTGCCAGATCAACCAGCACCCCAATCGGCATATTAACCCCAATACTTCTAAGCTTATCTCCATCCCGGATTACCGCCACCGGGCTCACTACTCCGTCGTTGGCCAGGGTGGTGGGAAAGGTTATTAGAGGTAGTAACTTTTCCGTGGCAACCACTTTGGCTACATCAATAACCCGCCCCCCGCCAACTGCAACTAAAAGGTCGGGGTTTACCCCATTAATTTTTTCTTTTAAGTTATTTATTTCTCCTAAAGAATTATCAGCTATATAGTAAAACTGAAATTTAGGAGCCTGAAAGCCTTCGGCCACTTCCCGGGCAACTATACGAGTGTTTTCCCCACCGGTAATAAAAAGGGGGTTTTCAAAATAGAAATTACTCTCCCGGATGACAGTTTTTAAAGAATAGCGAAGATTTTCCTCGATTCTAATAAAAAGCGGTAAACTTATAAAACGGTTAAAAAGCGGCATAGAAATCCCCTTACCAGTTTATTTTTTGGGCTATTTCCCGGGCATATTCTAAATCTTTAAAATCATCAATTTCCGTCCATAAATAACCTTTGGTGGATACGGGACGAATTTTTAACTCTGGTAGAAGCGTATTTAAAGCCGTTTCATACCAGCCATTTATTTCGCCATTCTCCACCATTTCGTTACAGCGGGTAATAACCTTTTGGGCCGTATTGCTACCAAACCTTAATATTCCTATATATTCCCCATGAGCTTTTTTGGGATCTACTTTTTTGCTAATATGGGTTATAAAGCCGTTTTCAATTACTACTTTCATATCTTCTTCATCTAAGGGGTTAACGTCATCAACAACCAATACGTCGGGGTAATTTTCGCGCACAAGCTCTTCTAATATTTCCGGTGCAAATACTACATCGGAATTAAAAAGGATAAAGCCGTCGTTTAAATATTCTTTTAATAAGGCAACCGAATAAACATTATTTTTGGTAGCATAATCAGGATTTTCTATTAAATTCACCCCAGAAGGTAGTACTTTTTTTAACGCCTCTATCTGGTAGCCTCCTACCACATAAATATCTTCCGGTACAATACCCTGTTTTAAGGCTTCCTCAATTTGTTTTTGGATGATCGTTTTCCCGTTAACTTCCACCATTGCTTTTGGCCGGTCGGCAGTTAAAGGATAAAGTCTACTTCCAACCCCGGCTGCTAAAATAACTAATTTCACTAATCCTTCCTCCCTCTTAATTTGTAATCCACAAAAACCTTTAGGGCAAATTTAGGTAAGACAATCATCCGCTTATACCGCCATGGCTCCTGGATTAGCCGCCAGAGCCATTCTAGACCCGCCTTTTGCATAAATTCCGGTGCTCGCTTAGATACTCCCGCCCAAACATCAAAACTGCCGCCAACACCCACTGCCACTAAAGGTTGGGGGGATTTAGAAAGCAAATTCCTGATAAAGATTTCTTGCCTTGGAAATCCCATTCCTACCAGCACAAGTTCGGGTTTACTATTAATTATTTGCTCAATCTTTTCCTCTTCCTTTTCAAAGTAGCCGTTTTCAATCCCTACAATTTCCGTGGTATTATTAACCTCCAATAACTTAATTGCAGCTTTTTCGGCAACACCCGGCTTTGCTCCAATTAAGTATACTTTTAAATTATCTTTTTTTCTCACGATTTCTTCGGCCAGTTCAATGCCAGGTACCCTTTCTTTAAATTCCTGGCCTTTTATTTTTCCAGCTAAAACAATCCCTATACCATCGGGTAAAATTAAATCAGCACTTTTTATTATCTTACTTAGATTTGGATTATTTAAAGCCGCATAAATCATTTCCGGATTTATGGTTATAATATGGGTTTTTTTTGGCTCCTCAATTAACTTTATTACAGCGTCGACAGCTTCTTTTAAACTTAAGTTTGCTACAGGAAAATCATAAATTTTTATAAAAGACATCAAAATCACCTTGACGATTTTTTAATTAAATTTAAAGCCAATAAATTAAAACCTATTAATAAAATTCCTAAAAGGACTCCTAATAACAATCCGTTTCCGGCTCTAATTAAACTCACCCAGAGAGGGTCGTATTGGTGGGAAAAGGTGTTTATAACTGTAACCGGGGCTAAACTACCAACCACCAAGGCAAGATAACGAAATTCCCTTCGACTTTTGGTCCAAAGTCCCCACAAGAGCAAAGGATAACCGATAGCAAATTCTTTAAATCTTGGCCTTACATAAAGGTATTTATTTAATAAAGTACGAAGTTTTATTTCTCCAGGCAATACCAGCGTGTCCGAAGCATTTCCTGTACGCAGGAGATAATAAGCTCCAACTCCAAACACAATTATAATTGCAAACAATTGCCATAGTTTTAATTCTAAACCCAAATAATCAAAAACCACTTGTTTTAGACTTTTTTCACGAACTAACAAAATCTTAGCCGCATAGATGGCATATAAGAGCACTGGTAGGAGAAAAGATAATTTTACACCCCGAAACAAATCAGCATGAACAAAGTAATTATTTCCGGTTAAAAAAGCTGATATTGTAAAACCGCCAAAGACACTAACTAAAATAATACCAATAACGGAAATCAAAGCCCTAATAAGCGATTTTGAGTTTCTAATATCTATACTTAATAATGCAATTAAAGGATATAAGATAGAAGCGCCAAAAGCACAAAGCTTAAAGTAAAAATCGTAATTTAATTTAAAGAAACCTATACCCACCAAAAGTGCCAACAAGGTTAAAATTGTAGAGGTCTTTTTGTCTAAAAGATTAAATAAAGTTAGCGAATACCCGAATAAGATAATTAACAAAATAGACAACAGGAGTTTTTCGTTTTTCTTTTCCGGTACTTTTTCTATAGGAGCCACTGGCACAAATTTATAGTTTAAGCTTTTCATCACCTCAAAGGTATTAGAAACTTCCGTTTCAAAAGCTAAAACCGTTGTCTTACTTAGTTCTTTATTAGGTATTTTAAAAACAATAGCTCTATTTCTTCGGTCTCTAATGCCAATTTTTAGACTTTCTATTTTTTCATCAGGATTTGCTAAAATATTAGCCCCTTCAACATTATTTATTGTTACCTGCCGTACCCGGAATACCGGAAGTTTGGTTTGATTTACAATTGCATTTACTTGAGGCTGTTCAATACCATCTAAGAGACCGATTCTAAAGTGTTCTTTTAAAAAAGCTTTAGTAAAATCTTTTGTATATTTACTGTTTTCCGGTAAATTTTTATCAGCAAAAACAACCTTGGGAGCCGCAGAAAAGTTTTTTAGATAAGTAACATAACTTTTTACTTCTTTTTCCTCTCCAATACTCCATTGGGGTACAAAAAGGAGCAAATCTAAATTATTGTTTTGAGCAAAGGAAAGGGCTTCAGGATTAAAACCCAATAATAACTTATCGGAACTGTCATAGGGAAAGTAAATTTTAAGCAGGTACTTACCTTTTATTTGTTGCAGTTGGTTTTTAACACTCCTCGCATTTAACACTTGGGTAACGGAATTTATTATGTTTTTATTCCTGGTAATTAAGTAAGTATAAGGGTACTTTGGCTCAATAAAGTCTTTTAAATCCGGATAGTTTTCAATTACTTTTACCCCCGATAAAAGAACAGCTTCCTGATTAAATACTTCCGAACCGCTTCCATTTTCTTCATATAAAGCAAGGCCCACAAAGCCTAATTTTTTTAATTTGTTTATAGTTTGCTCTGGAGATAAACCCCAAGAGGTACTTAGATTTAAAAGAGTTTCATAATCCAAATAAAATCCTGTTTCTTTTTTCTTATCTTCGGCAAAACGCGGGGGCAAAATGACTACCGAAACAGTAAAGGTAAGTAAAAGTAAAATCGCCAAAATTATTCTCCCACTTTTCATTTAAAACCCCACCTTAACTAAAATATTTTATTTAAAAAACCATAAATTTTTTTATTGCGTATAAGCTTTGGTAAGGAAATTTGTTCAAATTGCTTTATTAATTGAACTTTACCCGGAGGAAGACGTTTTTCTTTTGTTAAAAATTCAAGAAGAGTATCGGCAATAAGTTTACCTGAATTTCCCTCAATATTGCTAAAAATTTTGGGCTTTATCTCCTCCCTTTTACTTAAAAAAGCATCGTGGTGTAATATTTCTTCTAGTTTTTCGCGTATCTTCCCAGGTTCATCTACTTGCAGGCAATAACCCCGGATGACGTTTTCTAAACTCTCCTTAGAACTAAGCGTTTCCGGTATATCAGGTAAATTAAGTAATAGCAATTTTTTTCCTGCAAGCACCGCATCAAAGATTGCCCCCGAATAATCGGAAATTACCACATTAGCAATTTTTAAAAGACTTAATAAATCAGAGGATTCATCGAGGATAATCAATTTATTTTCTCCCGAAACTTTTAGTCCATGATGGAGCTTTGCTATTACAAAATAATCTTCACTTAAATCTTCCAGGGCTTTTTGGTAAGCCGGCCAGGAAGATAGTTCACCATAGGTGGGTAAATAAAGTATTATTGGTCGCCCCTTAGCTTGGTCTTTTAGTCTGCTCTCTTCTACTTCCCCCTTAAACCAACGGTCAAATTTCGGGTTCCCTGCTTTCACCACCGGCGCATAAAAGGAAAGTTTCTTTGCATCGTATTCCCCATAGACAAAAATTAAATCAAAAAAGATATTCCACCAGGCATAATTCCAACCATCTTTAGCTAAGCCATAGACCAGACGTAAATGATGTGCTTCGGGTTTTAACCGGTAAACCGTTGGAAAGAAAAAAGGGCCTAAAAATACTTTAATATTTTCTTTAATTAAATTTTGTTCATTTTTATCGGTCATCTGCCAAAAGTCGATCCCTTTTTCTTTTAAGAAGCTTCTTGCTTCCCGGACATTGCGGATGTATCCCTCGGTTAAAATAATCTTGTAATCGCTTTTGTTTAAATGTTTCATAATTGGTTCGTATAAAGTATAGTGAAATTTAGTATTAATTAAAAATCCAATCATGACGCCGCCTCCAAATTAAATATCCACCCTCATTAGGGTGGACTGGTAAAAGTTTTCTTATTAATTATTTTTAATTATTTATTATTGTTTTCTCTTTACCTAGATTTTCCCCTAACACCCCTATCTTTTGGGCACCATAGGTTATTGCCAAAAGAATTACAACAATAAGCAATACCGCTTGAGTAAAGGTCAAAAGATTTACATACAAGGCAACAATCCCCAGGAAGATATTTAAAAGGTAAATAATCAAAACAGTTTTTCTTTGGGAGTAGCCTAATTCTAAAATGCAATGGTGTAAGTGTCCTTTATCGGGTTTAAAAATCGGACGGCCTGCAAAAAACCTCCTGATAATGGCAAATAAAGTATCAAAAATAGGAATAGCCATAACTAAAACTGGAATAAAAATAGAAATGAGTGTTGGGCTTTTAGCTGTACCCATTACCGATAAAATTCCAAGGCAATAACCTAAAAACATGGAGCCGGTATCGCCTAAAAAAATCTTGGCAGGATTAAAATTATATCTTAAAAAGGCAAGAGAACCTCCCACTAAAGCCGCTGCAGCATAAAAAGCAGTTGCATTTCCCCTCGTTAATGCGGCAATACCAATAAAAACTGCAGAAATAGCGGCAGTTCCAGAGGCTAATCCATCAAGTCCATCAATTAAATTAATGGCATTAATGATTGCTACTATCCAGAAAATAGTTAAAAGATAAGAAGCATCTCCCAGCCAAATTAAACCGCCAAAGGGATTGGTAATGTAATTTACCTTTATCCCAAAAGCCACCGGGATAATTGCTGCAAATATTTGCCCTAGTAACTTTATTTTGGGGTTTAAGCTAAAAATATCATCTAAAATTCCAAATAATATTAAAATAATGCTACCGGCCAAAATTGCCAGGATTTTTTGGTCTATTGGCAACATTAATAAAATTGAAATTGTAAAACTTAAAAAAATTGCCAAGCCCCCCATTCTGGGGATTGGGGCCTTATGAATTTTCCTGGCATCAGGTATGTCTAACGCCCCAAGTTTCACCGCTACCTTTTTGGCTACAGGCGTTAAAATTAAAGTTAAAATAAACGCTATAGCGAATATCTCAATAGTTTTTATAATTAACATTTAAACCATCCCCATATTAAAAATAAGCCCTATAGTTTATTTTAGCACTTTCTTTTTATTTCTCAATAGAAATATTTTCTTAAGCAAGGGCAAATAACATTTCTGCCTCGACAACTACCTCGCCGCTAACCTTACCGAAACCTTTAGCTTTCCCCAGGGAACCTTTTATTTTTAAAAGCTCTACTTCAAAAACCACCTGATCTCCCGGTAGTACCGGTTTTCGAAACCGGGCAGCATCAATTCCTGCAAACATAGGAAGTTTTCCTTTAAATCTTTCATCCATTAAAATTGCCACAGCCCCTACCTGGGCCATGGCCTCTAATAAAAGAACCCCAGGCATAATAGGCCGTCCAGGGAAGTGCCCCTGAAAGAAAGGTTCATTGATTGTTACATTTTTGATCCCCACCGCTTTTTGCCCTGGCAAAACCTCAAGAATCTTGTCCACCAGCAAAAAAGGATACCGGTGGGGTAGAATATTCATAACCTCGATAATATCTCCTTTCTCGTTAGCCATTATTTCTCGTTAACACCCCTTTAAAAATAATTTTCTTTTCTACAATATTATTTAACCGGTTTTCAATTTCTTTAATATCAGTAGTTTTTAACACCGGATAAGCGTAAATGATATCTCCCTGACCAATTTCATTAACCAAGTGGTAATTTACCAGAACTTGATATTTAATGCCGCTTTGCCTGACTGCTTCCATATTTAAAGAATTATTTTGATTTACTTTCCAGAAAAATCCTTCTACACCGGTACTAAGATTTTTTCCCACCTTATCTCTTGCGGTATTAACATCATTAATTATCCGGCTTTTATACTGCTCTATCGATTCCCCTGATTTTTGCCTCCAAAAACCGTTATTAGAAATTTTATCCCCTTCAATCCCAAATTCAGCCAGTCCCAGCTGACTGACCGCCCGTACTTCTTCCCAGGTCATCATTTCCGGCCGAACGCCTATATAGCCCGTTATGAGAAATAAACTAAAAGGCATGTCATAGGATTTTAGTAATCCTGCCCCTTCGTTAAAAAATCCTTTATATCCGTCAATAAAAATTAAACCCACCGGTTTTTCGGGAGGTAAACTCCTCTCACTTATATAATCAGCTATTTTGCTGGCTGTAACCGTCTCATAACCCCCTTCTTTAATTAATTCCAGAATCCGGTCAAGGGTTTGGGGATAGACGGCATAAATATTTTTATCATCCACCCCAGGAGGTCTGATATCATGAAACAAAAACACCGGTATGTGGTATAGTTCAGCTTCTACTTCAAAGCGGTATTTTTTATCGGTTAATAAATTGCCGTCATCGTCTTTTCCATCCCAGGTTACTTCATTAGTCCCTTTTTTAATAACAGCTAAGTTAATTTCCCGGACTAGATCGTTAACTTCATTATAGATCTTGAGCTTACCCCTGGCAAAAACCGGCGAATTAAAGTAGATTTTAACTGAAGTATTTTTAGGACCAAAACCAATTATTTTAAAAATCTTTAAATCTTCAGGGGTAAAAAAGTCAAAAGCATCGCCTTCAATGAAAAAAACTCCTATAGAAAATATCACAACAAATATAATTAATTGGAGAAAAATAATTTTTAACCAGAATCTCATTTTTACCCCCAGGTTTTAAACAAAACATAATAATTTTATATTCAACATTTTAAGCTTTTTCCCTGCTTTTTACTGCTCAGGTTCAATGATAATACTATTAACCCTAAATCAGGATGATAACGAAAAGCGTAATCTTTTTCACCTATCTCCCCCGGAGGATTAGTTGTTATAGGTCTCCCCGGTGGTAGTTTCAGTATTACTGTTAAGCGGGGGCACTTGTTGCTCTGCAGGCGGGGAATAACCGACGGGACTATTTTGATAGATAGTCCCGTCGGTGGTATTATTTGAGTTACCAGGTGGAGTAGTTTGGGGCTCGCTGCTGTTTTGGGTTGGAGGGGGTGTGGTATTGGGAAGATTTTCCGAGTTTGAAGCGGGAGGCGTATTGCCGCTACCGGTGTTCTTGGAATTATCTCTTGGATTTTGTTGGTAAGTGTTATCATTTGTAGTAGGTTTTTCATGATATTTATTTGTAGTTGAAGGCTTGGAAGTCTTAACGGTTTGTTTCTTTTTTACAATTTTAATCCCCGCGTTTTCTTCCTTGGTACCAAGAACTATATTTTGTTCTACTTGGCCTTCAAACAGCATATCTACTAATTTTTTGGCAGCTTCTAAATCCGCCTGCCAGTAGCTAATACCATTATAGTTATAGAAATACCCTGGTAGGGTCTGGGTAATAATGCTGTCTTTATTAAGCTCCCGGCTAAAGGCAAGAAGGGACATCATGTCTTTGGTGGACATATCGGTTTCTACCATTTGGATAACTTCCGGTACAAGTTTGGGAAGCTTTAAAATTGTTCCCGGCTGCAGAACCTGCTCGGCTAAAGCTTTTAAGAATTTTTGCTGTCTTTGGGTCCGACTTATGTCCCCCAATGCATCACTTCTAAAGCGAACATACATTAATGCTTTTTCTCCATCTAAGTGCTGAAGACCCTTTTTAAGATTTATGGTGTAAGGGTATTCATCGGCGTGATACATATTTTTTTCCACATCAATGGTGACTCCACCCAAAGTGTCAATTACCTTTTTAAAGTCTTCAAAGTTCACTAACATGTAGTAATCAATCGGCTTCCCTAAAAGCTCGGAAACCATTTGCTTGGTTAAGTCTACCCCGCCTATGACGTGGGCAGCGTTTATTTTATCCCAGCCGTGACCTGGAATATTCACCCGGGTGTCCCGGGGAATAGAAACCAAAACTACTTTTTTTAGTTGACTATCAATACTGGCAAAAATAATTGTATCGGTCCTCTCATTTCGGTTTTTACTATGGCGGTCGTCAACCCCTAAGAGAAGGATATTTACCCGGCCAGGCTTTTCACTGGCTACAGCCACATTATCACCCTGGGCCCTTGGCGGAGAAAAAACGTCATTCATGGTATAATAAAAATACGCAAAAGCAATACCTGCAACTAAAAACAGTGCTAAAATCGTCACTAACACAATTTTTCTCCGCCGCATTTTCTTTTTTGCTATCTTCTTTTGTACCCTTTCTATTGCCGGATCCAAATTTCTCACCTCGTTTCCTCATTTATTTTACTTTATTTTAAATGCTTCCACAATATTAAAATATTAGGAAAAAAGAAAAAAGCGGAAAGGAAATTATCCCTTCCGCCATTTTTAAATTTATTCTCCAAAATAATAGGCGGGAGTTCCGGTAGCCATAGGACCACTTTGGTCTGGTTTGCAAGGGGGTATTTACTGAAGTTTAACGTAGCTTTTACTTACATAGCCGTATGCCCCAGTGGGGGTTTTGACATAATACCAAGTACTGTTAGATTTATTAAGGTAAACGGTCAAACGAGTATTTTTGGATAATTTGGTAATAACATTGGTACTAAGTATTTGTGGTGTTTTCCGTAAATAAAGTTTATCGACAGTTACAATTCCTGTCTTTGTAGTGGTTGTAGTGGTTGTAGTGGTGGAAGGCTTAGGTGCCGATAGTTCAGCTATTTTTTTCTCTAAAGCGGCAATGCGAGCTTGCAGGTCATATACCTGGTCGGTAACTGCTTTTATTTGTTTATCCACATAACTTTTGGCTACCAGTGGATCCTGGGGAGAACCGGGTATAACGCCATCATTTTGGGCTAAGATTTTTCCTCCAACGAAGAACCCGGTTCCAAAAGCAATTATTAAGCCCAAAATCACATAAATGCCTTTTTTCAAGAAAACCACCGCCTTAAATCGTTTTAACTATATTTTATCACTTTTTCGGTGGATTTGTCCAAAAAAACTGGCAAATTACTGTTATTCCTTCTATAATAAATTATGGAGATTTCGGCCAAAGGGGGTGGAAAAATGATAAAAACTTATTACTATAACCACAAAACAAATTCTATGGAGCACGATGTGGATTTAGCCAAACTTCCTGAGCTTTTAGCAGATCCGGAAAGTATGCTGTGGGTAGATCTGTACAACTTTGAGGAAAAAGAGCTTTATTACCTTGCCCGCATCTTTGATTTTCACGAATTGACGGTCGAAGACTGTTTGACTTTCAGCCCCCGGGCCAAAGTGGACAAGTATGAAAATTATTATTTCTTCCTTCTCCATGCCCTGCGTTACGACGAAGAGCAGGAAGAAGAAATTCTTTTAGTCCAGCTGGGCGTATATTTTGGACCAAATTTTATCGTTACTGTCCATAAAAGCACTCTGCCCAGCCTGGGAAGACTTGCCCTGGTCTGCCGGAGAAGTACCGAAATATGCGTAAAGGGAGCCGAGTATTTTCTTTACTCAATTATTGACGGCATTGTAGATGAGTATTTCCCAATTTTAGAACAGGTAACAAACCGGATTGAAGACCTTGAAGATGAAATTTACGAACAACCAAATAGGGAAATTACCGATGAATTCATCGATTTAAAGCGGACAATTTTAGCTATCCGCCGGGCAATTTCTCACCAAAAAAGAATCTTTGGCAACTTAATCCGTCCACCTTTTCCGTTAAGCGAAGAAATAAAACCTTATTTTTCCGACTTAGCCGACCATTTAGAGCGGGCTACCGATTCGGTAGACAGTCAGCGGGATATGCTTGATCAAATCTTAATGACTTATAACTCAATTATTACCACCCGTACCAACGAAACCATGCGGGTCTTAACGATTATCTCTACCATTTTCATGCCGCTAACCTTCGTCACCGGCTTTTTTGGGATGAACGTTCCCTTTCCGGCACAAAATCATTTTATTTCCACCGGATTTATCACCGCGGGTTTAGTTGCCATTTCCTACGGCATGGTGCGGTGGTTTAAGTACAAGAAATGGATGTAAGAACAGTGGTTTAGTAGAAGTTTGAGGTTGGAAAAAATACAATGCTGGCTGAAGCCAGCCCTACCATATTAGAGAACGCCTTGATGTAAGAAAAAAAGCTGCGTACTATAGAGCACGCAGCTTTTTTAGCTTACATTTTCTCAAAAGCATCTTTGTCGGCGCCACAGTCCGGGCATACCCAGTCCGCCGGTAAATTTTCAAAAGGCGTTCCCGGTGCAATGCCCTGAGAATCATCCCCTACCGCTGGATCATATACATACCCACAAATGGTGCATACATATTTGTCCATTCCAATACCTCCCATAATATTTTTAGGAAAAAAGCTTTCTTACTTCATTTACAAGTTTAACATCTCCAATTAAAAGTGCCCCTACCAATTTCCCATCCTGGTAGTAATATTTAATGAAATTATCTCCCTGATCTTCCCGGCGGGAAGTAACCCCTTCACCAGATACCGTTCCAATACTAAAAACGGTTTTCCCAAATACTTTTAACACATTTTGCGGAGGGATAGGATTATAAACTTTTGACGCTCCGGCAGCATTGGCTCCGGCAATTTTCCCCTGCTCCATTGCTACTGGCCATATTCCCGGCATCTGCCCCTCAAACTCTGCTACATCGCCGGCAGCATAAATATTTTCCCGGGAAGTCACCATGTATTTATTTACGATGATTCCCCGATTTACGCCAAGGGAAAGCATGTTGGCCACTTCCAAGTACGGTCGAACGCCGGTAGAAAAAATTACCATATCGGCAGGAATTTCACTTCCGTCCTTAAACACTATTTTTTCTACTCGTTCTACACCTTCAATCCGATCTAGATCTTTGGCAAGATAAAGCTCTACCCCTGAAGTCTTGGCGGCATTTGCTAAAATCTCTGAACCTTCCTGATCCACCTGCCGAGGTAACAGGCGGTCGTTATGTTCAACGACCCCTACTTCTATCCCCCTTTTGCCAAGGTAGTAGGCTACTTCTAAGCCTAAAACTCCTCCGCCGATAACCTGAGCTTTTTTGGCGCTTCCCGCTTTATCTCGAATAGCTTTTAAATCCTCTAAGTTCCTTAAGGTGTATACCCCAGCAAGGTTTGAACCAGTTACCGGAGGCTTAAAGGCATAGCTTCCGGTAGTTAAAACCAGGCGGTCAAAAGGAATTATTGTTCCGTCGTGGAGGGTTAATTCCCGGGACTCCAAGCGAGCACCAGTTACCTTTTTCCCCAGGATTACTTTTATTTTCCGTTCCTCATACCAGGAAGGGGGGTGAAGGAGTAAGCTTTCTTCATCCAGCTCCCCGCTTAAATATTCCGAAAGCTTTAGGCGGTAATAGGGATAATAATTCTCCTCTGAAATAAGGGTGACCTCCGCTGCATCACTAACCTCCCGGGCAGCTGTAGCTGCGGATACCCCGGCAATTCCTCCACCGATAATCACAATTTTCATTTTATCGACCTCACTGTGCAAGCAGCTTCCTACCGCTGCTTGTTTTAGCCTTACGGTTTGAAAAAGGCAGCTTTAACTGCCTTTGCAGGGCCAACTGCTGAAGCCAGCCCTGCAATTATTTCCAATCTCCAACCTCAAACTTCCAATTTACCCCCATTTTTGCTTGGTCATGTGGGTAGCAAGCTCGGCTTTCACCATTTGCCGAAGTTCATAAGCGGCTTTTTGGGCCTTTTCAAAAACATCTACACAACCCGGATCTAACTTAATTTCCAAACCCCTTTTAGCAAGATCAGCGATAATTTCTAAGTGCACCGCCAGTTTCATATGTATATCGTTGGTCTCTCGGGACTTTAAGACAAGTCCGGCCACATCATCATCAAGCTTATTAAATTTTTCCTTAGGAGCACCGCATTTAGGGCACTTATCGGGAGCATCGTCTCCATCCCAGATAAATCCACACACCGAGCATTTAAAAAGCATTTGATATCCCTCCTTTTTTAATTGCGGTACTAACCACTTACCGGTTACGACCATTAATAGTTTTCACTTAAAGGCATGTAGTAGCCTTTAGCGTGCTTGCAAACCGGGCAGACTTCCGGCGGTTCCGTCCCTTCCACAATAAATCCGCATTCACTGCACTGCCAGCGAATAGCCGTATCCCGCTTTAGTACTTTCCCCTGATTTACCATATCCAAAAGCTTTTGATACCTCTGGGCATGGAATTTTTCAATGGTAGCCAGTCTTTCAAAAAGCTCTGCCGCTTCAATCTCTCCTTCTTCCCGGGCAATTTTGGCAAATTCAGGATACATATCGGTATACTCGTAGGTTTCTCCGTCCATCGCCGCTCTTAAATTAGCTGCGGTATCTCCTAAAGCCCCTAAAAGCTTAAAAAGCTGTTCAGCGTGTTCTTTTTCGTTTTGTGCCGTTTCTTCAAAGTATTTGGCAATTTCCATTAAACCTTCTTTTTTGGCAACGGCGGCAAAAAAGGTATATTTGTTTCTCGCCTGACTTTCACCAGCAAAGGCTGCCAGTAAATTGTCTCTCGTTTTACCCATTTAAACCCCTCCTCCTTGGTAAAATTTTGTTACCTTTATTATAGTAATTATTTTCTTTAAAATCAATCAAAAAAAATTAATAATAACTATTATTATTCAAAAAATTTTTCTTAAATTTTCTAACATTATTTGCCAAAGTATAAAAATTAGCTTTTGAAATAAAACTATAAACAAAGCGGGAAGAAATCCCAAAAGTTTCGTTGAGGAAGCCCCTTAGACGAAACCGGGATTTCCGCCCGCTTTAAATTTTTATCCAAGGGGTGGACCTGCCGTTACGGGAATTAAAATAATATCCCCGGGCATTAAGTTATACGGATCTTTGCCAGGATTTAGCTTTAAGATTTCCTCCACCGGCACTCCGATTTTCCTGGCAATTTTATAAAAAGTATCTCCAGGTTTAATTTCGTACTTAATTGTTTTCGGAATTGACGGAGGCATCTCGGGAGGCATACCGGCCACTTCTCCCACCTCAGTTACTACTTCCTGGGATATCGTTTGGGTAGCTTTGACTCTAACCTGAACTACCGCTTCAGCTTTAAGGATGCAATTATCCACAACTTTAACATCGACATATTCCACTTTAGGCCAGATAGATAGATTTTGTCCCGGTTGAGCACCGGGAACGTTTATTGTAAGCCTGAAAGGTACTGAAAGGTCAAGATGGTGGACTTCTGCTGATCCTTCCGGTAAATACATTACCCCAAGCATTGTCTCCCCATTAATTTCGGCCTGCCCGTCCGTTAAGCGGGAAGTATTAACCATAACTTTCTCCTGATGAATATGCAGGATTTTTACTTCTTCATCAAGTTTACACTCTTTTTGCGCAATAGCTTGGGCAGCATTTTCACCCACCACTTTTTCTGCTAAAAGCTTCATGGTGGTGTAATTGGCACCGGTAAGCTTGGTTACTACTCTTAGCTGCTTTTCCATTAAAGCCTGCGCCGAAAATTTTAGGCGAGCTTCAATTTTTAGTTCTCGCTCGCTAAGTTTTGCTGCTTTTATCTCTAACACTTCACCGCCTACCTCGGCCATCATTCCTTCCTGAGCCATGGAGACTTCCACAAATTCAAAGACTGGAAGAACAAAACGAACAGTATATTCGTGGTCCTCATGGTAATAAGTGACGTTTACTGCTATCTCCCCTTCCACCACCACTTTCCCGGTTAAAGTTCGAAAGGTTCTAGCCCGAAATTCTCCGGTAACATCCCGAACACCGTCGATATCGGGTTTTTCGCGAGGCAACTTAACCCTGCTCTGATAGGATTTTTCTTTTTCACCCATCCCGATTACTGCATCTACTTTAATTAAACTCTTTTCCGGAAGGAAGTTATCTGGCACGTCAATCACCACATCCATCACAGTAGGTTTTACCGCCCGCACCTTATTTTTAAGAGTTATTTCCACCGAAAACTCTTTCCCGTTAGCCTCTGCACTTTCCTTAAAATCCATAACCTCTGAATTTGTCTTAAGCATAGCCTCTTTGCTAATCCCGGGTAAATCCAGTAAATCCTCAAAAGGTAGATTCTTTGCAAAATGCTGCACTTCATCGTGTCGCTTTTGAGCTAAGTAGTAAAGATGAACGGTAACAGTCCCATTTATCCTAATCTTGCCGTTTTCAACCATGGCCTTCTGAATTTTACTTTCAGCATAGGTTCTTATTACCTTTCCAATTGGTGGCAAGTAGGAAGGAAGATCAATTGTACTTAATAGCTTTAGTTCTTTTTCCACTTCGCCAACCAAAACATTTACCTTTAATTGCTCTTTAAAAACATCCATTTTTTCACCTCCTTTTCTTCTTAATTTATAGTATGAATCGTAACTAAAAGGCGTTTTTCCAGAATTTTTAGGATTAATTTAATCATATTTATCTTTTATAATTAAGACAAGCCGTAGCTTAAAACTAGGGAGGGATAATTTATGAAAAAGTTTGTTTTCCTTATACTTTTAATTTTTCTTTTGCTGGCAACTGTTGTTCCGGCTTTTGCTTATACCCTAAATATTGTAATCATCCCCAAAACCACTCCTTCGGTTACCCCTGTACCAACGGCACCGGTTAACAATCCTACCCCTGGAGTTGTACTTACTGCTGATGAACAAAGATTTTTAGAACTTACCAACCAGGCTCGAATTAAAAATGGCTTAAAACCTTTAACCTTAGACCCAAGGCTGGTGCAAACGGCCCGGCTTAAAGCCCAGGATATGGCCAAGCTTGGCTATTTTGGCCATTACTCCCCCACTTACGGCAAACCTTCTACGATGATGATTGCTTTCGGGATAAAAGACTACCGGTGGATCGGCGGAGAAAATTTAGCCCAGAACTCTACCGTGGACCGGGCTTTTACGGCATTAATGAACAGCCCGACCCACCGCGCCAACATTTTAGACCCCCGCTACACCCATATCGGGGTAGCTTCCGTTACCGGCGGCCGTTACGGTAAGCTCTGGGTCCAGCACTTCTGCGGAAAGTAGTAAAAAAGGGACAGTCCCCGAATTATCCTTGTACGGTAATTTTAGGGACTGTCCCTAAAAACCCGCCGGGAGGCGGGTTTTTAAGTTAGTCTTCATTTAAGACGAAGAGAACTAAAATGAACAGGAAGAAAAACATCCATTCATTATTTCTCCAGCTCATCTTTCTCCCTCCTTTTGCTTTCTACCTTATAATATTCAAGAGGCTTCACTGGGGTTACTACCGGGTTTGTATTCGAGGATTTCGCGTAAGTTTGAAATAGTAAAACTTATGGTAGATAAGGTTTTCTTAAACGTATCTAAAGTAAAGCTTACCGACCGTATGTGACGATCCATATCTTCGGACAGGGCAATTAAGACCACAATAATTAGAAGAATTTTCAAGTTTTTATTTGAGGCAAAATTAAATGAAGCCTGTTCGGGTAGAGCATTTATCGCCTCCTCCATAACTTCACCTCCTTTATTAAATTATGAAAAAAAAGGTACCGTGGTTCTTTTTTTTAATTGCCGCATAATATGGTATTAAAGAACTTTTGGGAGGTGGAGAAATTGGATTTAGATAAACTTTTGGCCCAGGGAAAAAAGGAACTTTTAGCTAAAAAAATTGAAACAGTAAGTCCCGGTGGCGGGATTAAAGTAGTCTTAAACGGATTGATGGAAGTAATGGAAATAAAAATAAGCCCTTCTCTTTTTAAAGAAGAAAAAGTAGATTATTTAGAAAAATTGTTAAAAGAAACTTTTAACTTGGCTGCTAAAAGAGCGCAAAAAATAATTGCCCAGGAAGTAGAAAAAAACCTTGCCAGCTCCCCATTAAGTAATCTTTTTAATCTTTTTAGCTAAACCAAAAAACCCTCTCAATTCCAGACCGGAAAATTGAGAGGGTCATTTTTTGCTAAAGGGTATTATAAAGAGCTTGAAATTTTTCCAAATGCACAATCTCATCATTTCTAATTTCATAAATAACCCGATCAACTTTTTCTAAGGTTGAATAATTAATAAGATCCAGATAATCTCTAATTGCCGCTTCTTCACCGGCAATTGCTTTTTGTACAGCCTCTTTCATGTTGGTAACTTTTTCTGGTATTGTTCCACTTATTACGGGGTTTTTACCGGTTAAATCCCTGTATAGATCAGACAATTTTACAATATGTTCCCTTTCATCATGGCGGGCTTCAACAAATGCTTCACGTATTAAATAATCATTTGAAGCTTTTAACACTTCGGTGTAAAAAAGTTCGGCTTCTTTTTCGGCTTTAAGCGCTTTATCGAGCATAGTTACGAGTTTATCGTAATCCATATTCACCCCTTCTTCCTGTTTTTTATAAAAAAAGCCCTCCAGAGAGGGCTTTTAATTTACTCTTCCATACCAAAGATTAATAAAATTAAAAAGAAAAATAGTAAGAAATTCATAGGACGTTGGTGATGATGCTCATGATTGCCACTGAAACCCATACGCTGACCTCCTTTCACCCGCTCCCGAGTATTTACAAATTAATCCTCTATGCCAAAGATCAAGAGGATGAGGATTAGGAACAAAAAGAAATCCATGCCTCTTTTTTGAAAGCCCATTACACTACCCCCTTTTCAGAATTATAAGTTTCATGGTCGTGGTCCTCATGATGATCCTTCAGACCAAAGATCAAAAGGATTAGGATGAATAGCAAGAACCATCTGTTACCTCCGTGTGTTGACATTAGCGTCCCTCCTTTTACTCTGTCTAATTTAACTTATGAAAATAAAAGCTAAGAGGTTACAGCAGTTCTAAAATATTCTTTAAATACATAAAATGTTAAAAGACACTAATAAGCCGAGGTGGTAAAATGGCTGAGGAAAAAGAAAGTAGTGGCTCCTTAATAGACACGTTTTTATACCTATTAGAACTGGAAGGAAAAAGGAGCATCGATGCCGATAAGGTTTTACTAACTATGCTTTTACTAAATATCACCGCTGTAACCAACCTGGTACTGCAACGGCTTTCTCCTAACAGTTTTCAAAGGGCAGTTCCAAGCTCTGCTCCCCAGGCAAGTGATTTAAGCTCCCTTATGCCCATACTCACTTCCTTAGTGCAAAGTAAAGGTGGTGGTAGCGGAAATTTAAACCCGGCATTAATTAGCCTTTTAACCAATTTTTTAGCTCAAACTTCCGAACCCCCAAAAAAAGAACTCCCTCCGGAAAAGGAGGGGAAGAAAGACGACCACCGAAAGTAGGAAAAAAAAATCCGCTGGTCTGGCGCATCTAGCAGTCTCCATCCAGTAATACCAAGAAGAGCAAAAGGAAGAAGAAAGTTACGACCCAGTGGTGGTGGTGACGAACAGTCATGTCTTTGCACCTCCCTTTTCCCCTTTGCTATTAGAATATGAAAAAATTTTTTTAAAGGTTTCTGACAGCACCCTTTTCTAAAAAACTTCATATTATACAATAGCACCGAACAAATAAAAGCTTTGGAAGGGAGGAAATTACATGCGCCAGGTTGAAGTAAACTGCTGTCCGGTGGTCATGGACGCGGTTACCGAGTCAGGGATAAAGTGCTTCCACAACACCCACATTCTCTGTAAAGATACCAATGGCAATTGCATTCCAATTGACGCTTGTATTTTAAAAGCTATCGTTTATGACTTAAATATTATTTCAGTTCAACAGGTTAATGGCTGCATGAACATTAAAGGTACCTACAGGGTGAGGGTCCTTTACGAATTTGATAACCAAACCCAGGTAGGTACTGCCGACGAGCAATTTGATTTTGATATAAACGTACCATTAGCTAAAACCGACTGCATCGTTGCTAAGTGCGACTGCTGCGAGGAAGAATGTGCAACCGCCACTAAAATCCATGTAATTTTTGCTACCGTTGAAATGGATACCACCGGTTCCTGTCAGGGGCAATGCACGGGTTCTCCCGTTGTCCGCATCAGAGTAATTGTGGAAAAAGAATTTATGGCGTTTAAACACTGTAAAGCAGTGGTCTGTCTGCCTCTTTGCCCACCCGAGTTCTGTACTCCCGGCGAAGGACCTCCAGCAGGCGAATGCCCGGATTATCTGGAAACTACCGAGTGTCCATCCTGGTGTCAGGATAATCCCAATACCCCGGATAATGAATGCACCTCCTGCCCGCCACCACAAGTTACCGGAACCCCATAAAAAATTCCCCCCTCTATACCGGGGGGATTTTTCATTTAAAAAACAATTTTAAATTTCTTGAAAAACCAGTCATCATCATATTTTCTGGCCTTAAAAAGTTCCTGCCTTCTTGTCCAGGGATAGGTAAACAGTATTTCCCCAAAAGCTTCGGGAAAATCCGACCAGTGGCTATAAAGCTTTAAAATTTTTTTCACCCGTTCTTCACTTAGATGGTTTAGGGCCAAAATAAAAAGATTTTTTATGGTAGCTTTTCTGCTGGTAGGGTAAGGTTGACGCTCCCGAAATAAATGATAAACTACAACTTTAGGCGCTACTAAGAGGCGATAGCCCATTAGCCAGAGTCGCAGGGACAGCTCGGCATCTTCCCACCCCCACCTCTCCATTAATTCTTCAAAACCACCTAATTCAAAAAACACTTTACTTTTTAATACCATCAGCCCTCCGGGCATTACAGGAACTTCGACTACTTCTTTGGGTTTAGAGAGCCACACAAGGCGAAATTCTGGCGAAAGGGTCTGCCCATAACCAATCCTATCCGGTTCGGCAAGGGAAGCAATCGCCGGGCATACGCCCCCTACATCTTTTTCCGCTAAGACACCTTCTAAGTAATCAAGCCAAAAAGACTGATAACTCATGTGAGCATCAGAAAAAACCAGGTATTTGCCCGAAGCATATTTGGCCCCCAAGTTTTTGGCCCGGGCAAGGCCTATCCCTTCGGTTTTTATTAGTTTTATTTGGTTATATCTTGAGTCTTTTTCGATAAAAGCGGTGGAGTGATCGGTTGAACCATCATCTACTACAATTATTTCAAAGGGCTTTCCCACCCGGTTATGGGTTAAAGAAAAAATTGTATTCTTCAGATTTATACCTTCATTTTTCGTGGTTATTATGATCGAAAACATAAAAATACCCCCTCAGTTTAATTTATGAAATTTCGGGGGTAAAAGAACCTTTTTTTAATTTTAAAAATCTATTCCAAAAGTGCTAAAGTACCAGTCATCGTCATAAACCCTTATTTTTAAATATTTTTCTCGAAGCTGCCAAAGTTTTTGCTCCTTTGCTAGCTTTTCGGTTATTGTAAAAGCCCGGGGAAAACGGTTAATTTTAGTTAACACCTTTAAAATTCTCTGAGTCTTAAAATGTAAACAGGCAAGCCATCCTAAATTAAATAAGACATTTTCATTATATCCTTTATAAGTTTGGCCACTTCTGAATAAATGAAAAACTTTGGTCTTGGGGGTAACTAACAAATTAAAACCAAAAAGCAAGGCCCGAAGGGAAAATTCACAATCATCGTATCCCCAAATTTTCAAATCCTCATCATAGCCACCAAGAACATCAAAATCACTTTTTTTAATTAACATAAATCCCCCGGGTAGCATCGGAACCTTTTCTACAACGTTGGTCTTATAACTTCGCCAACACGGTAAAAGTTCCTCATTTAATGTAAGCCCCATTCCAACACGATGGGGTTCTAACAAAGAAGCAACTAAAGGAGATAAAATCGTTTTTTCTTTGAGGTCTTCTAACATCCTGTCTAACCAGAAATCTTCAACCAGGATATGGGCATCGGAAAAAAGAAGAACCTCTCCTTTGGCCTGACTTGCTCCTATATTTTTGGCCTTGGTTATGCCGGACCGTTTTAATTTAATAAGGTCAATATTTTTATACCGACTGGAGTTTAAAAAAGCAGTACTCTGGTCTGTAGAACCATCATCTACAACTATTATTTGAAAAGGTATTTTGGTTTTTGCCGCAAGAAAACTTTCAACAGTTTTTCGTAACCACTGCCCTTCATTATAGGAAATAATAATTATTGAGGCTAATGCCAATGGTTTGCCCTCCCATCACTCTCTTAAAGTTATCCCCAATTTTTTTAAAAGCATTTTTACCTCCAAACTTTTTGGGCCATTAATGGTTATTTCATTTCCATACTTTTTCATTAAGGTTAAAAATTCATGCCAGAGCTTATGCTCCTCCATGGTTAAAATGGAAAGTGAACCATCATTAAAGCCCAAAGCTTTGCCTTCCACCAATCCCCTTTCATACCCCGCTTCAAAACCTTCAGCAAAACCTTCGGTATACCCAAGTCTTTTCCCTTCAAAAAATCCTTTTTCAAACTTATCAGTATTCATTTAGCTATCCCTCCTAAACCATAGGAAAACCAAGCCGCAATTTACCCCGGGTATCTACTCCACCTATACCTTTAGACCCGGTTATAGTGTTAATTACTACTTCTCTCACCGTTAAGGGATCGTAAATTGAGGAATAAGCTATTTTTTCAGCAACAAAAACAGGATCATAGGCATGGATTAAAACCCTTTCCGGAGCACTTGCAAAATTTGCTCCCGCTTCAAGTAAAGCTTCAAAATACGATTGACAGGCACCAGCAAAAATAACAAGATTATCTTTATCCCGGTCTATCTTTTGCCGTAAAATTCTAACCGCTTCTACGAAATAGCGGGAGTTGCGATAACTATTTAAATCTTTAAGATTTGATTTATTTTTTAAAAGAGCATCGTGTCCGGTTAATACTACAATATCCGGTAAATGCTTATAATAAAGTTCTTCAACGCGCTCTGGCTGGTCTTTTTCTGGCACAACATAGCCATATGACGGTATATTTAACTCCTGATAAGTGTGTAAGCACATTTCTAAATAATTGGGATCTCCATCTAAGTGCAAAACCGTTCCCGGCCTTTTAAAATACTGCTCCCCCTGGTCTCCCCGCATATAATACCTTAAGTTCCTTTCTTTCCTTATATAATCTTTTTTTTCCCGGACCTTATCCATTATGCGACTTAGATATCTCTGGTAATCAGCCGTATTAATTTTCACCAAATCCGTTAAGGGAGCATCGGCACATAAGCGAACATCTATGCCTTTTAAATGAGCTATTTCCACATTATTTTTTTTATTAACCTCCACTACTCGAAAGTAAATATCCATCCCATAAGACTTTCTAGCAACTATATCACCTACTGAAATCACTGGCGTACCTCCTTTACTCTTTTTTATTAAAATATTCAATCTTAAAAATATTGGTGAAGCATTAAAAAAACAAAAGCTCTTACCATTTTTTAAACGGCAAGAGCTTTTGTTTTTTACTTTCTGTTATGGAATTCCGAACTTTCTTCCATAAATTTTAAAAGTTTCGTCCCTGAAAATAAATTTTAAATTGCGAACCTCGATAAGCCACCCGAGCATATCGGGTAATCACGTTGGGAATAAGGATTAAAATTTGTCCTGGCAATAACAGTTTTACTTCGCTATCCCTCACCCACGAAACACCATCAGCGCCAACTTCTAAAACAACCTCTCCGGGTGTGCTTCCGAAATTTTCAATAATAAAGCTATAATTTAAAGTTAAAACATCTATCGCAGGAAGATATTTCCAATTTATCCCTGCAACAACAATAAATTCTTGGTCAATTTTATCATTTAAATTTCTGGTGTACTCTACTGTAAGTTTTGGCCAGTAATCGGAATAACCTTCTTCCCGGCTTTTAAAGCCAATTAAATTATTTTGGACCTCATTGGCCATCCGTAAAAGCACTCCAAAATTAGCACTATCCCCAATAAGCCAGCTTCTTACCAGGTTTGTAATATTAAAATCTATAAAGGTGTTCACTTCCCCGGTAATAGTAACTTCTCCTTCCTCAGGTAGCGCAACGGAAGGTTGGTTGTACCAGTTTAAAAGTTTTTCATCCCAGGAAGAAATTACCCGAAATAATTTTAAAGTTTTTACAATTGCAGGAATGGAGTTAAAAAAAAGATATAAAGACAAGGTTGCTGACCTTATCTCATAGCCTTCAAGACCGGTCAGGTCAAAAAATATATAGGAGCGGTAAGTTTTATTATAGGACCTTCCGACAAATAGCTCTCTTTGCCCAAAGATTGAACCGTAAATATTTGGATACACCACATACGTATCACTTCTTGGAGGTTTTATGGTTTTGGTAGCCATTTTTCATTCCCCCTCTATTTTAGTTTATTCAAATAGTCCTTTATTGGTTTAGTAACCCCTCATGGTTTCTTCTCATAAAATAAATCAGAACACCCTAATCTTAATAAAGGAGGTTTTTTAAATGCCTAACTTTAAAGTTTTGCAGGATCAGCCAGAAAAACTAAAAAACCAGGCGTACGGCTTTGATGGTACAGTTGTTCGGCCACTTAAAACAGATGATACAGGGCGTCCGGATATCAGACCTTTAGCAAATTCCACCGATAGTATCTTGGTTTACGGCAACGATGGTACCACCAACCAGGTTCTAAAAACCAATAGTTCCGGTTACGTTGCCGTTTACACCGACGGTGCCACCGCTTTAAACATTACCGCTACTGACTTTGATATCAGAAATCTTTCCAACATCCAAGATAACATCCTTATTTATGGTTACGACGGCACCCAGAATCGGGCCATTAAAACCGATGCTAGCGGAAACCTTCTGTCATCTACAATCCGTACATTTAGCGAGTATACCGAAGCGGTAATCACCGGTGATACCTACACCGGCTCCACAGCCCAGGACGTATCAACTATGGCCACCTACACCATGTTTGTAAAAAATACCGGCGCCACCAATTCAGCTACCGTAAAGCTCCAGATAAGCCCCAACAACTCCGACTGGCTGGACGATTCAGCTGAAGTAACCCTCACTCCCGGAAGCAGCACTGCTTTTACTGTTTCTACTTTTCTTAGATACATCCGGGTAGCGTATAAATCCACCCTTCCTGGCCAATCCACCGATTTAAGCGTCATTTTCCAAGGACAGTCGTAAAAAAACCCTCTTGCTTCTACGCAAGAGGGTTTTTGTTAGGGCAGGCTTTAGCTATTTGGTATACTTATCCGCCACCGACGTTGCTCCATACGCTTCCGGCTTAATTTTAGGAGTAAAGCCGGAGCCTAAGACCATCCCTACCACTTCTTTAATGAGCTCCCGGGTCTCGCCTTTATTGCCTACATCGATGTGGATTTCCACCGGCAGTTCTGAACGTCCGTGTTTGGAAAAGTAGTGAGCAACCTGGCTTCCAACTTCCAAGCTTAAAGCGGTTTCAAAAAAAATTTTTTGCCGTAAGCTTACTACATGCCGCTCGCTTTTTTTCTTATAGTAGTAGCGAGCCCCTTTGCCGATCCGGTGCACTACAATGGCCGTCACAAACACCGTTTCATCGTTTTTAGCCTGGGAGTCGGAGCCAATGATAATTTTATAAGAAGACGTTGGGAGTCCTGCAATGTAGGCTTCGATATCTTCCATCACCCGGGTAAAGGTAAGAAGGCCTTTAGTCGGGCTAAAATAAATTTCTTCCCGCTTTTTGGGCATATTATCCCTTCTTTTCTATCATTACGCTTTTTCTTTATGTCGGTGGTCGGTGGTCAGTAAAAACATTTTCTTTTTATGAAGTAGCTTTAGCTGCCTAATTCCTTTGTGAGGCATCTCATCATTATTTGGCTTAGGTGGTAAAAATGTTCCGGACTTACTTGTTCTGCCCGAAAACTGGGATTTATCCCGGTCTTTAATAAAATCTCCTCTACACAATCCCGCTCTAAGCCCAAAACCCCGGACAGCGATTTGGCGATGGTTTTTCGGCGCATTGCAAAAGCCGCCCGGACCACCCGGAAAAAGTTTTGCCGCTCATCTGGGGTAAGTAGATTTTCTTTTAATGTAAATCTTACCACCGCCGACTCCACATCCGGCGGCGGGAAAAAAACAGTACGCGGAACTTTTAAAACTATTTTTGGATCAGAAAAAAACTGGCAGGCAACCGACAAGCTGCCATAAGCTTTGCTACCGGGTTTTGCTATTATTCTTTCGGCAACTTCCTTTTGCATCATTAAGGTCATGCTGAAAACATTACACCCTTCTTCAAACACTTTAAAGATTAAAGGGCTCGTGGCATAATAAGGTAAATTAGCTACGATTAAGTAAGGTTTTCCCTGAAAGCCAAATTCACCGTTGGTATGCTCCGCCATTACCCGGTCAAAATCTACTTCCCGGGCATCGGCATTTACCACCACAACATTCCCCAGGTCCCCGGTAGTTTCAGCTAGGACCGGTAAAAGCTTTTTGTCAATTTCCAGAGCCACGACTTTTTTTGAAGCCTTGGCTAAAAGCCGGGTTAATACTCCAGCTCCCGGCCCTATTTCTAAAACCCCATCGGTTTTTTTAATTTCTGCTTTCTCTATTATTTTAGATAATATCCCATAATCGGTCAAAAAATGCTGGCCCAAGCCGTGGTATAAGGTAAGATTATGTTTTGCCAAGATTTCTTTTAGAGTATTGGGCGACCAAAGATTCATGGTTAACTCCTTTTTTGTAAAAATTGTTATTTTTGTAGTGGCAGCCCTATTGGAAGTTGGATGTTAGAGATTTGAGGTTAGAAATTATAAATTATAAAGGCTATTACACTTTTGCCACCAATCACTGTTTTTTAGAGGTAGCTTTAGCTGCCAATTTTATTTACGTCGACAGAGTCGGTTCTACTATTATTACTTATATTATAAACAGAAAAAAGGCAGTTTTCCTGCCTTTATTCTAACACATATACGCGGGTAAATCTTCGCCCCCAGCTTATCGCTTCGCCGTAGCTATCAAAGAAAAGGTCTACCCTGGCCCCTTTTATGGCACTACCAGTGTCTAAAGCGGTACCATAGCCGTAGCCGTCGATATAAAGCCGGGTACCGTAAGGGATAACATCGGGATCCACCGCCACCACACCCCGGTGGGGATAAACTCCGGTAGCTGTACGGTAGCCGGTATGGGTGTAGGCAGTAGCCACTACTTCTATTACCCGGGAAAATCTAATAACTTTGCCTCCCCGGGAGACGGTGTCTTTAGTTCCAACGAGGATTACTTCATCCACCGGTTTTTTAACCACTTCTTGTTTTACCACTTCTTTTTTTACCACTTTACCGTCGTAATAAGTTATTTTATAGTAAGTGCGGGCAAGGCCAGTTTTCCCTTTAGTTAAAACTTTGGTCCGGCCTTTAAAAAGGCCGTTAGTAGGCCTCTTAATAGTCCGGAAAGCCAGAGCTACCTCCTGGGTCTTTTCTTCTACCTTGACCCGAATTATTTTTACTTCGGTATTAATGCCAACTAATTCCGAAGGGGAAGGCTCTACAATGTCCTGAGGGCCAACGGTAATCCCCGCTTCTTTAATAGCATCGGCAATGGTTTTAGCAACGGTTAATAGCTTAATTTCTCGTCCATCAACAGCAATTTTCACCGGTTTAGCCCGGTTAATGACTATCTTTTCTCCTTCTTTTAATTTAGCGGTTAACGGTACATTAATTGTATCTTTTAATCCTAAGATACGGTTTGTTTCTTTTAAAAGCTCCTCTACCGTTGCGGCTTTGGTTTTTAACACCAACGTTTTGCCATCGTCCACAATGGTAACTTCTTTTACGATATAGATATAATAGCTTACGCCGAAAATTAAAATTAAAATAAGCCCCAATGCCAGCCCCAGAACCCCGGTTCTCTTTTTATACCTGGGAATTACTGCGGTCTTTACATCAGGTATATACCATTCTTTCATTTATTCACCACCTATTAGAAGTTGGAGGTATAGAGTTGAAAATTAGAAAAATTAATTTTTTAAATTTATATTCGGTTATTTAATAGTAAATTCCTCCCAGTATAACAAAAAACCTTACTACATTATATGCCATTCTTTTTGGTTTTACAACAAAACAATCTCTATCCAAAAGAAGAGAATTGTGAAATTATGTAGCTTTAGGAGAAAATTATAAGTAGCTTTTCGTAAAATAAGTCATCAAAAAACCTTATATCCCCGATAATCCTGTTTTTTGACAAAAAAAACTTTAACCCCCTGAACTTTGATGGTTCAGGGGGTATTTTTAAAACTCGATTCCTTTTTGGGCAGGAATACCTTTTTGGTAGGGATGCTTTATTTCCCGGATTTCTGAGACTAAATCTGCCGCATCAATTATCCGCTCTGAGGCATTTCTTCCCGTTAAAACTAGATGGAGTTTTTCCGGTTTAATTTTTATTAAATCCAGCACCTGTTCTTCGTCAACAAGGCCATAGCCAATGGAGTAAATGATTTCATCAAGAATTATCATATCCCAGTTTCCTGAGAGAATCTCTTTTTTAGCCTCAATTAAAGCTTCCTGGGCAGCCCTACGGTGCTCGTCAAATTTTTCTTCGGATAAAAAGCCTTCCCCGAGCTGGCGCATAACAAAACGCTCCCCTAAAGCTTCGGCAGCTTTTAACTCTCCATATTTCCAGCCACCTTTAATAAACTGTAAAACTAAAATCCGCATCCCCTGCCCCCAGGCCCGAAAGGCCATGCCTAAAGCTGAGGTAGTCTTACCCTTGCCATTTCCGGTAAAAACCAGGACAAGCCCCTTCTCTTTCCCCATAATTTTTCCCCCTCTTTTAACAGTGGCCTATTAGAAGTTGGAAGCTGGAGGTTAGAAAAAACCTAATTCCAATTTCCAACCTCTAATCTTTGACCTCTCTAATGGTCCTACAAATTAAATAGCTTTTTTGTGTTGGCAGTAAAAGCCAAAAAGGCTTCTTCTTTGGGCAAACCTTTTATCCGGGCGATTTCTTCGGCCACCAGGGTTACTAAGCCCGGCTCGTTTCTCCGCCCCCGAAAAGGTTCCGGGGTTAGATAAGGACAGTCGGTTTCCACTAAAAGGTAGTCCAGCGGCACTTTTTTAGCGACTTCTTTTCCTTTGACATTGTTTTTAAAAGTAAGAGGTCCCGCTAAGGAGATGAAAAAATTAAGCTCCTTAATATACCTTTCTGCAAGCTCCACCGAGCCGGAAAAGCAGTGTATTACCCCGAAAACGCCCTTTGCATGTTCCTTTAAGATGTCAAAAACCTCCTGGTGGGCATCCCGGTCGTGAATAATAACCGGCTTTCCTTTTTCCCGGACAAGTTTTAACTGGCGGATAAAAGCTTCCCGCTGGATATCCCGCGGTGATAAATCCCGGTAAAAATCAAGGCCAATTTCCCCTAAGGCCACTACCCGGGGATGGTCTAAAAGCTGGTAGAGACGATCATAAACCCGGTCATTTAGGGTTTTGGCATATTGGGGATGGATGCCTACAGCGGCGTAAATTTCCGGATATTTATCCGCTAATCTTACTGCTTCTTCCGATGTGGGAAGATCATAGCCTACAGTGATAATCTTTACTACACCGTTTTGCCGGGCCCGTTTTAAAACCTCTTCTAAGTCATTTTTAAATTTTGGGTCGTTTAAATGGGCGTGACTGTCAATAAGCATAGGCATCTCTCCTAGTTTTTATTTTTCGTAGGGTGCACTTCCGTGCGCTTTTTTCTTGGTCGACAGAAGTCGGCCTTTCACACCTCTCACTGCTCACTTCTTATTTGTAGGGCAGGCTCGCACAGAAGAGATAAGAAAATAAAATTTTCTTTCTCAAAGATCAATTGATCCTTTGACCAATTGTCTTTATAAGGAGCAATACCTGCCCTACAAACTTTTAACAAGGGGGAGACTTGCAAATTTCCGTTTTTATTTTACTTTGCTTCCTGGTGGGATCTGGTCGTCAACAAATAATACTTGAAGATTTCCATTGCCGGAAGCTGCTAATATCATACCCTGGGATTCGATACCCCGTAATTTTGCTGGCTGCAAGTTTGCTACAATAACCAGCTGTTTTCCTACTAAGGCTTCTGGTTCATAATACTGGGCAATACCGGCGACAATGGTGCGTTCTTCGTCTCCAAGGGTAACTTTTAGCTTTAAAAGCCTATCAGTTTTGGGAACCCGTTCAGCCTCAAGAACCTTAGCAACCTTTAGCTCTATTTTAGCAAATTCGTCTATAGTAATGAGAGATTTTTCTGGGATTTGTTCGGTCACAGATATTTCCTCCTTTTTATCAGCTAAAGCCGCACCTGCGGTTTCGCCACCGGAAGTTGGCTCTACGTCCCCTACGGGATTTAACATTACTTCAGGGTCAAGGCGGGGGAATAACGGCTCACCTTTTTTCGTTTTTACCCCTGCCGGGAGTCGTCCCCAGTTGGATAAAGATTCCCAGGTAAAGAGGTCTTCCTCACTAACACCTAACTGAGCTGCAACTTTTGCCGGGAAGTTGGGCATTACGGGTTTTAGTAAAACGGTGATAAACCTATATCCTTCCAGCACCACGTAAAGGACGGTCTTTAACCGCTCAATTTTGCCTTCCTTGTTTAAACTCCAGGGAGCCACTTCATCGATATATTTATTTAGCCTGGTAACAAGCCGCCAGATATTAGCTAACGCCCCCGCCAGGTCAAACTTATTCATTAACTCTTCCGTTTCTTTAGGCAGCGCCTGAGCAAGGTCAATTACTTCTCTGTCGATTTCTTCATACTCATACGGTAGAGGTATTTCGCCCCCTAAAAACTTTTCCAACATGGACAGGGTGCGATTTAAAAGATTACCAAGGTCATTGGCTAAGTCAACATTTATTCGATTAATTAACGCTTCTTCCGAATAAACCGCATCCAAACCTAAAGGCATTTCCCGGACTAAAAAGTAGCGAACCGCATCCACTCCGTATTTTTCAATTAATTTTACCGGGTCAACAACATTGCCTTTTGACTTAGACATCTTGCCCCCTTCTAAAACAAACCAGCCGTGACCTACCACTTTTTTGGGTAATTCTACCCCAAGGGCTAACAAAATTATTGGCCAGATTACCGTATGAAAACGGACAATGTCTTTACCGACCAAGTGGACATCCGCCGGCCAGTATTTCTGGAAAAGCTTGTCATCTTCTGTTCCATAACCCAAAGCGGAAATATAATTGGTCAGGGCATCGACCCAAACATACGCCACGTGCTTTGGATCAAAAGGTACCGGTATCCCCCAGTTAAAGGTCGTCCGCGAAACACACAGGTCTTCTAACCCCTGCTTTATAAAATTTATCATTTCGTTTCTACGAGATTCGGGAACAATAAATTCCGGATTTTCTTCAATATGCTTTAAAAGCTTATCCGCGTATTTTGACATTTTAAAGAAATAGCTTTCTTCCCGTACCCACTCTACCGGTCGGCCGCAGTCAGGACAGTTGCCGTCAATAAGTTTTCCTTCGGTCCAGAAGGTTTCACAGGGAGTGCAGTACCAGCCTTCATAGGCAGACTTATAGATATCTCCCTGCTCGTACAGTTTTTGAAAGATCGCCTGTACCACTTTTTTATGCCGCTCTTCGGTAGTGCGGATAAAATCGTTATAGCTGATGTCCAAAAGCCGCCATAATTCTTTAAAGCTTTCGACAATCGGATCAACATATTCCTTGGGAGAAAGCCCTTTGCTTTTAGCTTTCCTTTCAATTTTCTGACCGTGTTCATCGGAACCGGTTAAAAACCAGACATCATGCCCTGTCATCCTCTTAAACCGGGCCATGGTATCCGCTGCCACTGTGGTATAAGCATGACCAATATGTAAGGTATCACTGGGATAATAAATTGGTGTTGTTATATAAAAACTCTTACCCACTTAAAACACGCCTCCTGCCTTACAGGTACTTTTTGGTGATATCGTACCAAACTTAACAATAACCGTCAACTGCTTAGAATTTTTTAATAAAATTGGACAAACCTTATTGACTATTAGAGTTAACTTTGGTAATATTTAGCTGAAAGAATTTTGTCGAATATTGCAATAATAAAGGAGGAGAATTCATCATGAAATCGACTGGAATAGTCAGAAAAGTAGATGAGCTCGGCCGGGTAGTTATCCCCATTGAGCTGAGAAGAACTTTGGGCATTGAAGAAAAGGATGCTCTGGAAATTTACGTTGACAACGAAAAAATCATCCTCAAAAAGTACGAACCTGCCTGCATTTTCTGCGGTAACGCCGCAAACGTACATCATTATAAAGGTAAGCTCGTTTGCACCGACTGCTTAAAATCTTTGGCTGAGGACGCAAAAGCAATATAAAAAGCGAAGCATCTGCTTCGCTTTTTATATTTTTTGTAGGGGCAACCCTTTTGGAAGTTGGAACCTCAACCCTCTAAAACGGCATATTTAATTTATACCAAATTATAAAGTTTTTAAAGAGATCTTTTTCCCGTTCACCGTAAACCTTTATAAAAGCTTTATCTTTTCCGCTTCTTTTTACTTCCTCTAAAAATTTATCTATCCCCTCTCTACCCTTTTTCTTTTCTAAAAACTTGATAAAATAATAACTTTGCCGATAAGCAGCATACTGATTTTCGGCATCATCGAGGTTTTTTTCTAATTCAAGAATTGAAATAAATACTTTCTTTTCATCTCCCAAAAAAGCAGGGGGTAAACCAAGATTAACTTCTATCCACTGGGCAAGCCCTTCGTGTAAATAGCGCGAAAGTTTACCACCGGTTTTAAGGTCTAGTAAAAAATGGGCCATTTCATGGGCTAAGGCTTTACTTTCTAAATCCTCAGAAAGATAAACAACTCCTCCCCAGTAATACCCCTCACTTGGCGGGGAAAATAACCCCCCTAAACTTTGTTTTTTTTGAAAAATAATTACTACCCGCTCTTTACCTTCATAAGAAAAATACTTTTTTTCTTTTTGAAAAAGGTTGTTTACTTTTATTAAATAGCTTTGGGGTATAGGCTTTTTACTTACTACAGTTATATCTTGATACAGATAAATTTTTGCCTGGGTAAATCTATACCCTAACAAAAAAACTTCTTGTTTTAATGTAAGCCATTCTTTAAAGGAAATTTGACCCAGGAAAAGAAATGCCGCTAAAAAAATAAAAATTAATCCTTTTCTTCGGGCAAATAATAAAGCCCGCATGGGGATTTCCTCCTCTATGGGGCCTTTTTTACAATTATATTATATTATTTTTAATATTTATGATAGTTTAAAATTCTGGCAGTTTATTTTTTACCGCTACCACTATTTAAGCTTTTTTCAAAATCACTAATTATTTGTTTTGCGTTTTGCACATCAGGAGATGTAGGGTCAGATAAAGCTATTGCTTTTTGGAGTTCGGCAATTCCTTCTTTATAATTTTGCTTACCGTACCCCAGGAAGATCCCGTAATTAAAATGAGCTTTAGGGTGATTGGGGTCAATTTTTAACGCCTCTTGAACCTGTTTTATGGCATCATCCACCTGACCGATATAAAAAAGGGCAATTGCCCGGTCAACCATCACCGGAACATTAGTGCTGTTTAGCTCTAAAATTTTGCCTAAATAATAGGCAGATTTTAAGTATCCTTCCGGTGTGCCTTTATCAAATAAAGTAATAGCTAGCTGATACATCTTATTTACATCTGCAGGATTTGCCAGTACTTCCGCCTCTAAAGCAATTGCCGGGTCAATTCCTTGATTGGTTTGGGTTGATGTGGTTCCGGTATTGTTGCCAATAGTCCAGGCAACCGATGATGCCACCAAGCCAAACCCCAAAAATAAAGCAATTGTCCATAAAATTATTTTTTGTTGCCGCTTTTTTGCTCTTAATTGTAAAATACTCATTTTATCTCCCCTTACGCAGTCAATTTCTATATATAAATTCTTCTTTCTTTTTCCGAATCCTGCTTTATTATGTTAATTTTTTAACAAATAAATTTTATCAATATAAAGAAAGCGAGCTAAAAGCCCGCTTTACTTTTCTTATTTTACGGTAAGTATCTTAAAGGATTTACCGGATTTCCGTTAATTAAGATTTCAAAATGCAGGTGGGAACCAGTAGAACGGCCGGTACTACCAATTAGACCAATTACTTCCCCTGCTTCTACTCTCTGCCCGACTCGTACCAAAATTTTGGACAGATGGCCATACTTAGTTTTATAAGGCCCGACATGGTCCAAGACAATAAGCTTCCCATAGCCATCTTCCCAGCCGGCAAAGGTCACAACCCCTTCCCGGGAGGCCCGTACCGGATCACCGGTAGAGCCATCAATATCTATACCTTCATGCATCCTACCCCAGCGCTCGCCAAAGGGGGAGTTAATTCCTCCGCGTGCAGGCCAGATAAATCTTTCCGCTTCATCCCGGGAAGCTATTAAGCGGGCCTTCCGGGACGTTTTCTGGGTTTTTTTCACCGCAACCTTTGGGGAAACTTTTTTTACCTTAGCATTATTAAACTGGTTTTTAGTAGTATTGCTTTGAGCTAAAACCAAACTTGGCTCTAAGCTAACAAGTAAAGCATTGGGAAAAACTTTAGCTTTTTCAATATGGAAAATACCTTGAGAGGTATTGCCTAAGACAATGATATAGGCTACAAACATTACCACCGTTATTAGAAATAGCTTCTTAGCTAACCTCATTTAAAACCTCCAAATTGACCATAATCTTTAAATATTTTACCAAAATTTTTTCTTTTTGTCCAACAAAAGCAAAAAAAAAGACAGGGTATACCCCTGCCCTTTATACACTTGATAAAACAAATTGTTTATGAAGAGCAGTATAAATTGCTACTACCTCCAGCGGGTGAAAATCCTTCACACAGCTTACCAATTTCGGAATTTCAATTACCACAAACCCCTTTAAAAGCGTTACCGGTGGAAGGTTTTTTCCATATAAGAGATTATTAACAATATCGTTACAGTCTATTTCCAATGCTGCATTGGGAAGTAAAGTTTCAGTAATTTTATCTCCGATTATAGGATTATTGTGTTCTCCTTCCGGCAGCGCTATTACCGCCTTTTTATTAAAGGAAATTGTATGATCGGTAAGGTTTATTACATTGATCGCCGTGGCATAATTAGCAGGCTTTAATGGCGGCTCTTCGCCCGGTGGCAATGTTGCCTCTGGAGGTCCTGAAGGGTTTGGAATGAAGCCGCAAATAAATTTTACCGGATAAACCAAAATTCTCCGACCACCTAATAGCTGTTCGCGGGGCTTAATATACTCTACATCCAGGGAAAGTCCAGCACCAACGCCAATAGGAACAGGTGTAGGTAAACTCAAGGTAAATCCCTCCTTTTGGGTAAAAAATTATTTTACTTACTACTAAAGTATGTTTTTACCTTAAAAAAGGTTAAAGCCCCCAACCAAAAGGGAGCTTTAAATAAGACCTTCTTTCTTTAGGGCTAGATAGAGAGCAATTTCTACCCGCTTTTTCATCATTTCGCAAGAGGTTTTATAGGGCTTTAAAATATTTCCGGTCATATTAAGATTATTAGCATGGCAGCCACCGCTGCAGTAATACCGGGCCCAGCAGGAGGTACAATCGTTTTTATTATAAATATGGGCGTTTTTAAAGGTCTCTGGAATATCTTTATGGATAATCCCTTCATTTACATTCCCCATTCGATACTTTTCTTTGCCAACAAACTGGTGACAGGGATAAATATTTCCTTCTGGAGATACCGCCACATACTCAAAACCTGCTCCACAGCCGGAAAGCCTTTTATGAAGACATGGCCCTTCATAGGGATTTAAATTAAAGTGGAAAAATTCCACATTTTTTCCCTCCTGCCAGAGCTTATATAAATATTCTCCCAATTCGTCGTATTGAGCTTTTAAGACAGGTAAAAGCTGCTCTTTTAAAGCAAGGGGGGAAGATTCCGGCAGTACCACTGGCTCTAAGGAAATGGATTTAAATCCTTCCTGGGCCAAAGCCTTAAAGTCTTCGGCAAAGTCCGGATTTTGGGCGGTAAAAGTTCCACGGATATAATAGGAACGCTCCCCCCATTTCTCCAGGAATTTTTTGATATTTGTAAGTACTGTTTTATAAGACGCTTTGCCACCGGGTAGTGGACGCATTCGGTCGTGGACCTCTTCCCGGCCATCTAAGCTTAACACAACCCCCATATTGTGCTCGGCTAAAAACTCCCGAACTTCATCGGTAAGGAGGATGGCATTGGTGGTAAGGGTAAAGCTTATATTTTTACCAAAAGCCTGGGCTTTTTCTGTACCGTATATAACAGTCGCCTTAACCACTTCCCAGTTTAAAAGAGGTTCGCCCCCAAAAAAGTCCACCTCAAGGTTTTTTCGCTGCCCACTATTTTCTATTAAAAAATCAATGGCCTTTTGGGCGGTAGAAAGGGACATAAGCCCCCGTTCATGGCCATAACTTCCTGTTCCCGCAAAGCAGTAGCGACAGCGCATGTTGCAGTCATGAGCGATATTCAGGCACATAGCTTTTATTTCAGTTTTCGGAGGCTTATAGTGTTGTTGAAACTTATCCTCGGAAAAAAGCTGGCCTTCGGCAATTAAAGATTTTATTTCCTCTAATGCTTCCTTTATTTCCCCTGGAGAATAACGCCCCTCTAACTTTGGTAAAACCTTTTCTAAAGTAAGATCTTGTAAAGGAGCTTTTCCCTGGTACCCATCATAATCTTTGAGAATTTCGTAAGTAATTTCATCTAAGACATGAATGCCACCGGAAAATTCATCTATGGCAATATTGGTTCCTTTATAACGATAAATGTGCATATTAACCCTTCCTTTATCCACCTATTTCGTCTGCGGTCGGAGACGGTCTTACAAATAGACTTAAATAAAAAAATTAACCTAACCCATTGGATTAGGTTAATCTTAGGTTAGTTCTGACAAACCTGATTTCCTACAGTGCAGGAAGTTTTGCAGGCCGATTGGCAAGATGCCTGGCAATTGCCGCAACCTTTACCCTCAAAATGGCTAAGACTTCCTTTTAAAGACTTAATATGCTTCATCTAAAAAACCTCCTTTGGCAAACTTTCCTTGATTATTATAGCTTAAAAGTTTTTGCAGCGTCAAATTTTTATTTTTCTACAATATTTCTATTTTAAACCAGTACTATTTTATGATAAGATTTTATTGAAGCTAATTTTAAAGCCAATACTCAGATACATTTGCTGAAAGAATAATAGAACTCAGACAAATCAAAGGACTAACCACAAAAAAACTTGCTTAAGGCTATTGGAAGAAGAAAATAACTACAGGTAGGTGATGATTACATGGATATTACCAAAACCGAAGCCCGCTTAGATCAAATTACGGACATGCTAACTGAATTAATCCGCATAGTCGGCAATACCAACGCCGCAGTAGAAGGGCTTAGAAAAGATGTAGAAGGGCTTGGAAAAGATGTAGAAGGACTTAGAAAAGATGTAGAAGGACTTAGAAAAGATGTAGAAGGACTTAGAAAAGATGTAGAAGGACTTAGAAAAGATGTAGACGAACTTAAAAGCGATATGAAAGAAGTTAAACAAACGCTTAAAGAACACACAGAAAAGTTAGATTATGTCCTGTTTAAACTTGCTCATCACGATGCCGATATATTCAATCTCAAGCGTATTAAACCATAAAGCAAAAATTACTCGCAGGTTACCCTTGAGGTTAAAAAAAACTGCTACCGCCAAAATAGATACGGCGTTAAAAAATGACACCAAAATGGCACCAAAAAAGGGTTCCGGCACCAACTAAAAGTCCCGGAACCCTTTTAATTTCTGGAGCGGGAAACGGGATTCGAACCCGCGACCCTCGGCTTGGGAAGCCGATGCTCTACCACTGAGCTACTCCCGCCAAATGGTGACCCCACCGGGATTCGAACCCGGGTTACCGCCTTGAAAGGGCGGTGTCTTAACCACTTGACCATGGGGCCATAAATAAAATGGTGAGCCATGGAGGACTCGAACCTCCGACACCCTGATTAAAAGTCAGGTGCTCTACCAACTGAGCTAATGGCTCATCCGTGCACAAATAATATTACAATAAATCACCCCTAGTGTCAACAATTTTTATTGAGAATTTATCCTGTTAATAATTAACAACGAAGAGTCGCCACCATTCGGCCTTTATTGGTTAATAGCTTTAAAGCATCTATCGGCGATTTAACTATGATATCGGCACTAAGTAAGGCCTCAATACTTGCCCCTTCTTCTTCAATAACTAAAATCCCTAAAGCTGCTTCTTTTAACATTAGCCGGTCATTATAACCATTTCCAATGGCTACCGTCTTCTCCGCTCCGAGCTTTTCTAAAAACTTACGTTTTTCTTGGGCCCCTGGCTCCCCCACTATTATTAATTCCACAAAAGGAAATAAAGCCAGTTCTTCCCTTACTTTTCCAAAGGTATCACGGGTTAAAACGTAAATTTTTAAAAATTTATTTAGCTCAACTAAAAGCTCTCCTACCCCGGGCAACAGTTTTCCGTCCACAGCAATTGTACCATTATAATCCAGCACCAGATAAGCCAGATTCAAAGTAAATCTTCCTGGAATCTCTACGGTTAACATTATCCTTCTCCCCTATTTTCAGCTATGTATTTTTCCAAATAAGCTTCGTATAAAGCCCATAAGCGTTTGGTTACCGAATAGTCATGTAATTCTCGCTGGTCGAGTTGACCTACGGGTATAATCCCCCGTACCGAATTGGTAAAAAATATTTCCGTTGCCCCATATATTTCTTCTACCGGATATTTCCCTTCAGACACCGGAATATCGGCGATTCGAGCCAGTTGTAAAATAAGCTCCCGGGCAATTCCAGGTAAAACCAGGTTTTTTTCAGGAGTTTTCAGTACCCCGTTTTTGACCCAGAAAAGATTAGCCATACTACCTTCGGCTAAATAGCCTTCTATAGTAAGCCTGATACCTTCGACAATCCCTTTTTTCTGACATTCTTTAGCCGCTAACACCTGGGGAAGCTGGTTTAAAGTTTTAATCTGCCCTATTACCAGTTTAGGCGGTAATACCGGTACAGAAAGAAACGCTGTTTTAATGGGTTTAAAATCCCTTGCCGGTAGGGGCGACAAACTCATTAATACCGTCGGTTCTAAATCCCTGGCTGGCAAAAGTCCCCGCTCGCTCTCGCCCCGGCTTACGATAATCTTTAAAACTCCATCGGCTACTTTCATTTCTCTTAAAAACTTGAAAACGGTGCTGATAAATTGCTCGCGGCTCAAGGGGAATTTAATTTCTAAAAGCTTAAGCCCCAAAAACATCCTTTGTAAATGCTTTTCCAACAAAAAAGGCACTCCGGAAAAAACGCCAATGGTTTCAAAGACTCCGTCACCATAGGAAAAACCCCGGTCAAAAGGGGATATTGCCGCCTTTTCCCGGGGAAGAACTTTGCCGTTTATAAATATTTTGTCCATTTCTAAAAAACCTGGTCTAAAATAATAGTTTGATCCCGGCGGGTTCCTACAGAAATAATAGCAACAGGAACGCCGGTAACTTCTTCAATTTTCTTTAAGTAATTCCTGGCGTTTTCCGGAAGGTCAGTAAGTTTTTTAGCTCCGCTAATATCTTCTTTCCACCCGGGAAGTTCCTCATAAACTGGTTCGCACTGGGAAAGTTCTTTTAAACTTGCGGGAAATTCCCGGATGATTTCCCCGTTAAACCGATAGCCTACCGCTATTTTTACGGTTTCAAGACCGGATAAAACATCAAGCTTGGTAACCGCAAGGCCGGATAAACCATTTACCCGAGCCGCATAGCGGGCAATTACCCCGTCAAACCAACCACAGCGGCGAGGCCGACCGGTGGTAGTGCCAAATTCGTACCCCTGTTTTCGTAAAAACTCGCCAGTCTCATCTAAAAGCTCTGTAGGAAAGGGGCCACTACCTACCCGCGTGGTATAAGCCTTTACCACTCCAATTACTTTGTGAATCTTGGTCGGACCAATACCGGCTCCAATACATGCCGCCCCGGCTACCGGGTGGCTGGAAGTAACATAGGGGTAGGTGCCATGGTCAAGATCCAGTAACGTCCCCTGGGCTCCTTCAAAAAGGATTTTTTTCCCATCCTCAATGGAATCATTTATAAGCCTGGAGGTATCGGTAGCATACGGCCTTATGATTTCGGCATATTCTAAATACTCCTGGTATAACTCATCAAAACTAAAGCCTTCTACCCCATAAATCTTTTTCAAAAGATTATTTTTTTCTTTAAGATTTAAAGCTAATTTTTCGGCAAAAAGTTCTTTATCTAAAAGGTCCGAGACCCGAATACCGGTACGGGATGCTTTATCCCGGTAAGCCGGGCCAATTCCCCGCTTGGTAGTACCGATTTTGTTATCTCCTTTATCTTCTTCTTCTAATTCATCAAGCTTTTTGTGGTAGGGCATAATGATGTGTGCTCTTAAGCTAATCTTTAGATTATCGGTATTTATTCCGCGTTCTTTTAAATATAAAAGTTCTTCTTTTAAAACTTTGGGGTCAATCACCACACCGTTGCCAATTACGCAAATTTTATCCGGGTATAAAATACCCGAAGGAATTAAGTGGAGCTTAAAAGAATTTTCCCCCACCACAACGGTATGTCCAGCATTATTCCCCCCCTGGTAGCGTACTACCAGGTCAGCTTTCTCCGCCAAAAAATCGGTGATTTTTCCTTTGCCTTCGTCCCCCCATTGGGTTCCAATTAAAACCACAGTTTTCAATTAAATTCCCCCTTAAAGGCGTTTTGCCAGCTCTCGGCCAATAACTACCCCCGAAGCGGATGCTTGCACCAGCCCCCGGGTAACTCCAGCACCATCGCCAGCGGCAAAAAGGTTTTGGATTTTGGTTTCCAAAACTGGACTTAACTCTAAGCGCGAAGAATAAAACTTTACTTCCACCCCGTACAATAAGGTATTGCGGTTAAATACCCCCGGGGCAATTTTGTCTAAAGCTTGTAACATCTCTACCAACGCCATTAAATGGCGGTAGGGAAAAACTAAGCTTAAGTCTCCAGGCGTTGCATCTTCCAAAGTTGGTCGTACCAGACCTTTTTTTAACCGCTCCTCGGTAGTCCGGCGACCATCAATTAAATCCCCAAGCCGTTGTACCAGTACCCCACCTCCTAATAAGTTGGCGAGGCGAGCAATGTATTTGCCGTAGGCAATAGGCTCTTTGAAGGGATGAGTAAAGGTTTTACTTACTAACAGGGCAAAGTTGGTGTTCTCGGTTTTCTTATGGGCATGGGAATGGCCATTTACGGTAATAATCCCATCGTTATTCTCCTGCACTACCTCTCCGTAGGGATTCATACAAAAAGTTCTGACTTTGTCTTCAAATGTTTTGGAGTAGTAGATGAACTTTGATTCGTAAACTACATTCGTAATTGGCTCAAACACTACCGCCGGAAGCTCCACCCGCACCCCAATATCTACCGGGTTAACAGCAGTTTTAAGACCAAGCTTCAGAGATTCTTTTAAAAGCCACTCGGACCCTTCCCGGCCTGGAGCTACTACCACTGCCGTACTTTCATAATATTCGCCAGAAGTGGTCTCTACTCCTTTTACTTTTCCGTGATTAACTAATATTTCTGCCACTTGCGTATGAGTGGCAATATCCACACCCCGGCTCAGTAGTTCCTCTTTCATTGCTGCCACAATCTCTAATGCTCTACCGGTACCTAGGTGCCTAATAGGCGCCGGCACCAGCCGCAAATCGGCTAAAACAGCCCTTTTTTGAATTTCCCGGATTTCTTCCTCCCGGTCCATCCCATAAACCACGTCCGGGGCGCCAAACTTAAGATATATATCGTCAACGTATTTTATGAGCCCGTTTAATTCCTTTTCTCCAATATATTCACCTAGATGCCCACCCACTTCGGTGGACAGGGTAAGCTTACCGTCGGAAACAGCTCCCGCTCCTCCCCAGCCGGTAACAATGGCACAGGGCTTACAGTTGATACACGGTATACCCTTTTCTTTGGATGGACAGATCCTTTTGTTAACATCAGGACCTTTTTCTAAAATTAATACCTTGGCATCGGGTTTAGTCTGGGTAATCTCCAGGGCGGCAAAAATTCCTGCCGGTCCTGCCCCAACGATTATAACATCATATTTTTTCATCGACAGGCCACCTCCTTGAAAACCCAATTTATAATAGCAGCTAGGTACAAATGTGTCAAGAAAAAAAGGGGCTAAAGAGCCCCTTTTTATGTGTATACTTTAAAGAACAAAAGCGATATAACGCAAGGCCGCCAGTAATAGTATCCCCGGTAAATCCAGGATTCCTGCAATAAATACAGTTACCGGGTTTACCGCGAGATGCCAGCTAAACTTTTTACCTATTAAATTAAATATCCCTAAAAAGATAAACCCTAAAACCATCCAAAAAAATATTTTCCTAAACACCATCCCCAGTAGCCGCACCGGACATCCCTCCGGTAATAATTATGCAAACCAGGGACAAGTTATTCCAAAATTCTTCGGCCTTCTAAGGCTTTTCGAAGGGTTAGTTCGTCCGCATATTCAATGTCGCTTCCCACCGGCAAACCGTGGGCAATCCTTGTTACCTTAAAGTTTAAAGGCTTTAATAGCGAAGCCAAATACATCGCCGTCGCTTCACCTTCAATGGTTGGATTAGTAGCAAGAATTATTTCATCCACCGGTTCTTTAGAAAGCCTAATTAATAATTCCCTCACCTTTAAATCTTCTGGCCCTATTCCCTTGATGGGAGACAGAGCTCCGTGCAGCACATGGTATATGCCGTTAAAACTGCCAGTCTTCTCTATTACCGCTACATCCCTTGGCTCTTCCACTACCATTAAAAGCTTCCGGTTACGGGAAGGATTTTGGCAAATAGCACAGGGGTCGGTATCGGTTAGGTTAAAGCAAGTAGAACAATATCTGGTATTTTTTCGGGCAGTTAAAATAGCAGTAGCCAAAGCCTCTGCTTCTTCCTCAGGGGTTTCCAAAAGATGCAAGGCAAGCTTTTGGGCAGTTTTAGGACCAATTCCCGGAAGCTTGGATAACTGTTCTATTAATTTGGCCACCGGTTCTGCAAAATACAACTTATACTTCCTCCTTAAAATAATCCAGGAAGATTTAAATTAAGTCCTCCGGTAATCTTACCCATTTCTTCGGCAACCATTTCTTTGGATTTTCTCAAGGCTTCATTAACTGCAGCCATAATCATATCAGACAGCATTTCCACATCTTCCGGATCCACCGCCTCTGGATTAATGGCTAATGATATTAATTCCTGCTTGCCGTTCACCACCGCTTTTACCATGCCACCACCAGAAGTAGCTTCCACCGTTCTTTCACTTAGTTCTTCCTGAAGTTTTGCCATATCCTGCTGCATTTTTTGTACTTGCTTTAACATTTTTTGCATATTTCCCATGTTGCCAAACATTTTTTATTCCTCCTCTTTGTTAATTATAACCACTTTATCTTCACCAAAAAGCTCCTTTGCCTTCCTAAGAGCTTTTGGTTCATCGGCCTTACCCGCTGAAGTAAGGCTTTTAACGTTAAAGGTAATTTTTAGTTCTTCCCCCAAGGACCCTTTAAACACTTCTTTAATAATCGCTTTTACCTGGGAACCTTTTTTATAGTGAAGAATCCAGTTTAAAGGCTCTTCATCTAGAAAAACTATTTTCAAACCATCACTGGTTTTAAAGGGAGTACCTTTACTTAAATTTATGGCTAGAGGCGGAGAAATTTCCCTGGTTTTTAATAGCACTTCTTGCCACTCCGGGGTTTGGGAGAGATTTACTACATTAGTAGCAATACTTTTTTCTTCTTTGGCTTTTTTCCCTTCGGGTTGCGGTTTTGAAATTGTTGTTACCCTGGGGGTCTGGACCTCTTTTGCTGGAGTTGGTGTAACAAAGTCCATCCCAGCATTTCTTGCCGCTTTTAATAATCCTACCTCCGCCCAAATTCTTGGAAAACTTGCCTGGCGTATTTCCCGTTCAAGGCGGGCTATTTCTTCCCACAGGAAAAATAGTTTATCACCGTCCCACTTATCCGCTTCTCCTTTTAATTCTTCAATTACATCAGGCATAAGCTCTTCGATATTTAAACCTGCTTTTATTAAATTTAAATAACGCACATACTGTAAAAGTTGCTGAATAAAAAGTTTTACGTCAAGTCCTCGGTCAACTACTTCCGCCACTTCATTAATAATTTTAGCCGTATCATTTTCCCGCAGGGCAGAAATTAGCTGTAAAATTTTCTGCCAACCTACAAAGCCCAGGACTTTTAAAGTATCTTCAACGGTTACTTGGGGGTTAAAAACCAGTACCTGATCCATCAAGCTTAAAGCATCCCTAAGCCCCCCTTCGGATGCCTGGGCAATTAAGTGCAGGGCTTCCGGCTCGTATTGTATTTTTTCTTTTTCTGCAATGTTCTTTAAATGCTCCCAAATGGTATTGGTACTTATTCTTTTAAAATCAAACCGTTGACAGCGGGAAACTATGGTAACCGGTACTTTGTTAAATTCAGTGGTCGCTAGAATAAAAATTACATGCTCCGGCGGCTCTTCTAAGGTTTTTAAGAGAGCATTAAACGCTTCATTAGTCAGCATATGTACTTCGTCAATGATGTATACTTTATATTTACCCTGGGCCGGAACCAGTTTAATGGATTCCCGAAGCTCCCGGATTTCATCAATCCCGCGGTTGGAAGCTGCGTCTATTTCAAAGACATTTAAAAGGCTTTGGTTGTTTATCCCAGTACACGAAGGGCATTCGTTACACGGCTCTCCGTTTATAGGGTGTTCGCAGTTAACCGCTTTAGCAAGCACTTTAGCGGTTGTAGTCTTACCCGTTCCCCGGGGACCGGAGAAAAGGTAAGCATGAGCCACCTGGGAAGTAGCTACAGCATTTTTTAAGATTTTAACAATGGTTTCCTGTCCTACAATCTCGAAAAAGTTTTTTGGCCGCCATTTGCGGTACAACGCAAGATACATAATCTTTCACCCGGAAATTTTAATCTGGTTAGATCCATCGTCTTTAAAATATAATAATATTAATATATAAGCCAATTAAGATAAAAAGGAGAAAGCTACGAATATATGATTATAGGTGTACTTACTTTAGAGCTTTATATCCCCCAATCCCAATCACTAAAAGAAAAGCGGATGGTCTTAAAAAGCATTACCGAAAAAATAAAGTACCATTATAACGTTTCCATCGCTGAAGTAGGAAACCAAAACCTCTGGCAGAGGTCAACTTTGGCTTTAGCCGCAGTTTCTTTAAAAAAAGACGATTTAGAAAAGGTTTTCGGCAAAATTGAAAACTTAATTGAACAAAACGGTAATGTTTTAATTACTGAAAGGGTTAAAGAATTCATTTAAGTTTGGGGCGCATAAAAACGATATAAACTATTATTCCTAGGGGAAAAGTTATAAATAAAAGGGTGGTTGCAACTAAACCTGCTAAGAAACCTTTTTTATTGCGAATCCCCAACCCTATGTAGAGGGCAAGAAAAAAGTTTACCAGGATAATCCAGGGACTCGACCATAAAATAAGATATTGGGAAAGCAAAGTTTTTCCACCTCTAGCTTATTTATGTTTTAACTTCCGTCTCCGCTAAAGCATGGATTATTATCCCATCCTGAATATTTACATTATTACCGGAAAACCCCCAGAAGGGTTAGAAAATAGCATTTAAACCCTACTCACCATTTTATATATATTTTAATATTTTTTAGGGAAAAAAAATAGCCTTAAAGCCCTAAATTAAAAAGGAGGTACCATTTTCCGGATACCTCCCAAAAATTTAATGCCGTGCCTCTGCCGTCGAGTTTATCGTACGAGCGTTACCCCGGTAGTTAACTCGATTCAGGCACCCTTGCGGCACCCGGAGTTGTTTCCCTTAGTGCTGCTTCCTTCCGGACCTGACACGGTTCGGGAATCTCCGCTGCGCAAGACCCAAATCTCATTGCTACTTGCCAGGGCCAGACCTCACAAGGTAAACCCTCGGGCAGCCTTCAGCCCCGCTATAGCGGATTGCGGGTACAGGGCACCGCTACCTCCCCGCCTAGCACGGCAAATTTTAACAATTCCTTTTAAATTATAAATTAATGGCGGAGAGGGCGGGATTTGAACCCGCGAGACAGGGATTGACCCGTCTACTCGCTCTCCAGGCGAGCGCCTTCAACCACTCAGCCACCTCTCCGCGTGCTTGAACACAAAATTAAATATTTAATTCCATGCAGATGATATTATACAATTATTTTACCCCACTGACAAGGGGGCAGGATTAATTACCACGGATTTTAGTAATAAATCCGGCTAAGCCATCACTCCCATTTATCCTTATTCTTTTCCACAAATAAGGATTTTGACTTTTTGAAGCTTTTCCGTACCTGGTTGTAACAGCACCTAAGTAGTACTTGCGAACTTCCTGTTCCACCTGGGTATTTACTCTTCCAGAAGGATAGCAAAAAAATTCAACCGGTGCATTAAGAAGCTTTTCTAAAGTTAATTTTGACTGCTTTAATTCATAAGCAAGTTGCTTCCTCGAAATTTTTGTTAAATCCAGATGGTTTACGGTATGTGAGCCTATTTCCATCCCGGCCGCATACAATTGTTTAACCATTTCCGGTTTTACAGCCGTCGGCTTCTGAAAACTTCCGGTAATGATAAAAAAGGTAGCTCTCATTCCCCGCTCTTTTAAGGCTGGCAATACAATATTATAAGCACTAATATTGCCATCATCAAAGGTTAAGACAATAGGCTTACTGGGCAACGGTTTATTTTCATACCAGTAGTCGTAAACATCTTTCAAACTTACGGTATGATAACCATTAGCTTTTAGCCAGTCTAACTGTTTTAAAAAAACCTCGGGCTGTACATAAAGTTCAGGCCATGAACCGGAAGGCTTACCAATAATATGATACATTAAAATTGGTACTGCTGAAGGTTCGGCCGTTTTTTCAGCTCCAAGAGAAAAGGTTAAATTAAAAACCAAAAAAATAAACACCAACAATACATAAAGCTTCTTTTGATAATTAAACATTATAATGCCATTTCTCCTTAAATAAATTAAATCGAGTAAGCTATTTTAATTTAAATTTACCATACTCGATTCGGCAGTTTATAGTTGAATTTTTGCGTTTGCTGGCATTATCTTCCAAGCTTGTACTAATGAAAACTGGCGGAGAGAGTGGGATTTGAACCCACGAGGCGGGTTTTGGCCCGCCTACTCGATTTCGAGTCGAGCGCCTTCGACCACTCGGCCATCTCTCCGCACTTTTTATGCTTAGTTATTTTAGCATAATTTTACCTGGTGGACAATAATTAAAATTTTCCTCTGTTCCTTTTTTCCCTGAAAAAATCTGTTATTATTTTACTCGCCTCAGCCGCAAGTACCCCGGATATCACCTCTACCCGGTGGTTTAAACGCGGATTGCGCACTAAATCAAATAAGGTATCTACCGCTCCCGCTTTTAGGTCAGGAGCTCCGTATACCAGGGTTTTGATCCGGGCCTGATAAATAGCTCCGGCGCACATCGGGCAGGGCTCTATGGTGACATATAACGTGCAGTCTTTTAACTGCCAGTTTTTTAAACTCCGGGCAGCTTCTTTTAGGGCAATAATTTCCGCATGGGCCGTAGGGTCGGCCAAAGTTTCCCGCAAATTATACCCCCGGCCAATGATTTCACCCTTTAAAACCACAACGGCACCCACCGGGACTTCCCCCTGGAGTGCCGCTTTCTCTGCTTCCTTTAAAGCTTCAGCCATAAATTTTTCGTGGTCCATAGTATAATCACCTAAAATAACATGGTGCGCCCGGGAGGACTCGAACCACCGACACGCGGTTTAGGAAACCGCTGCTCTATCCACCTGAGCTACGGGCGCACTTTTTTGCAAAAATTATTTTATGCCAAAGATAAATACCTGTCAAGATAGTAATTTTTGTAAGGCTTCGGCAAAATCTTCCTTTAAATCTTCAATATTCTCAATTCCCACGCTAACCCTTACCTGGCTGTCAGTAATATTAAGAATTTGCCTTTCATTAAGAGGTGTTTTTTGGTAAATAGTTGAGTCTAAATGACAGACCAGAGTTCGGACATCGCCGATGTTAGTAGCAAGCCGCGCTATGTTAAGATTTTTTATAAAATTAAAAGCTGTCTCTTTATCTTTAAAACTTAATACAATTAAATTTCCGCCCTTGCTAGCAAGATATTTAACACAATTTTGCTGCTCCGGGCTTTCCCCAAGACCCGGGTAATTAACTTTTATTTCCTGAAAGCTCTGTAGGAACTCGGATAGCTCCCGGGCGTTTTGCACCATTCGTTCCATTCTTAAAGCCAAAGTTTCACTTCCAATTAATACTTGCCAGGCAGCAAAGGGAGATAGACACATCCCCATATCGGAGGCTAATTCTTTTTTGATATATGCCGAAAAGGCAAGGGGTCCTGCTTCCCGCTTTAACGGGAAGAGATTTTGAAAACGCTCATCCCATTCAAAGTTTCCGCCATCGACAATACACCCGCCAATGACCGTACCCTGCCCGGATATATACTTCGATAAGGAATGAATAACAATATTGGCCCCCAAAGAAAGGGGTTTCACCAAAAGAGGGGCTACAGTATTGTCCACCACCAGAGGAATTTTTTTCTCTTTTAAAAGCGACGATAATTCCGAAAAGTCCGGAACCTTCAGGGTAGGATTGCCAATTGATTCCACAAATACCAGGCGAGTATTGGGGGTTAAATGCTTTTCTATTAATTCGGGGTCAGGGGACGGCAACAGTTTATAGGTTATACCACAGGTTTTAGCTAAGTTTTTTAATAAATTTAAAGTCCCGCCAAACAACCCGGCACAAACCAAAAATTCTGCACCGGGCTGGGCAAAAGCCATAAAGGTAAGGGCGATAGCCGCCATTCCCGAGGAAGTGGCAGTGGCCATAGCTCCCCCCTCGAGCCGGGCAACCTTTTCTTCTAAAACCGCGACCGTAGGATTGGCCACCCGGCTATAAAAAAAGCCGGGGGATTTGCCGCCAAAAATTTGTTCAAGCTTTTCCGGCTCTTTATAAAAATAAGCAGTCTGTAAGCTTGGACCTTCTACCGCCCGGCTTACCAAAAAAGTTTCAACGCGCACTCCCACACCCCCTTATTTCAATGCTATAACGATTTTATAAATTTCTTCCCCTTCTTCCTCAATCTTCTCTACCCTATGGCCATCCATTTTAAGGCTTTTCGTAACATCCGCTAAGGTATTTTTTCCTGCCAAAATTGCGGCAATTTTATCCCCGGAATTTAAGTTTGCAATTTCCGCCTGAAGAATTACATAAGTCATCGGGCAAACATACTCCTTTAAATCAATAGTTTTAATTACCTCCATTTTCCCCTTCCCCTTCGTTCAAATATTGTTCTAATTTAGCAAAACCTACCCTTTCCAAAGTTTTATAAAACCGTTCGCCTGTTTTTCCTTCCTTCCGGTAAAACTCCAGGGTTTTATCAAAAATAGCAAACATTTTTTCTTTTGAACTTATAAAAGGAATTAATTTTTTCCCAATATTAATTTTCCGGCCAAAGCTTCCGCCAAAGCTTAAACTGTAACCGTATTCTCCTTTATAAGCTTCAAAGGGACAGGCTTTAACGCAATCGCCACAACCGATACACACCTCATAATCAATAGTTATTTGCTGCTGATTTAAAGCTATGGCACTTACCGGGCAAATTTTAGTACACAACCCGCAAGCGGAACAATTTTCTTTTATCCAGATTGGCCGGCATACTCCTTTTACCCCCAGGTCGTTTTCCTCGGCCTTTAAACAGTTGTTGGCACAACCGGTAATGCCAAATTTAAATTTATGGGGAAGAGTTTGGCCGTAATAGCGAGCAGCAATTTCCCGGGCCAATTCCTGGGTTTCAATGCAGCCGTTTGGGCAAATACTCCGTCCCTGGCAGGCGGTAACCGTCCTGACCCTTGGCCCGCAGGCCCCTAAGTCTAAGCCGTAGCTTTTAAGTTTCTCAATCACTTCTTCTAAATCGGCAATATGGATATACGGTATCTCAACCCCCTGCCGGGCGGTTAAATGGAGAGTACCGTTTCCGTACCGGGAAGCCACTTCCTCTAAACCCCTTAGCTGCTCTAAGGTTAAACTACCGCCGGTTACTTTTAGGCGCACGGCAAAATACCCATCTTCCATCTGCCGCATGATGCCGCCGCTTTTTAAAGCTTTATAATCGACTTTTTTTACCGTAATCTCTTCTTCGCCGACCTCTCCTTGCAAAACTTTAAACCCTTTGAAAGTTGGGGGATTGTCTTTCAAAGAAAAAATTACATAAACTAAATTAGGGTCTAACATCAACTCCCGGTCTTCCGTAGAAGGTCTTGCCGGAGTCTTAGGATGACTGTGGAAATTCCCTAAAAGCACCTCGTTTTTCGCCCGCATTTTTTTGATAATTTCGTACTGTTCTTTGGCCTCAATGTCAAAACGGCTTTCCGACTGGGCAATATTTCTGGCAAAATAAACCGATTTTACAATCTTAACTCCGTTTTCAATCTTTCCCCCAAGTAAACCGCAAGCTTCAATGGGATACTGTTCCCGGCAGTATTTTAAAATATTTTCGATTTGATATTCAAAAAATACCAGCATCTTATTCCCCCTTTAAGTCGCATACCGGCTGGCTGTAATCTACCAAAATAATCTGTTCGGGGTCTTTAGAACAAAGACAGCTTTGTCTTTTCTTTAATGGAATCTTGTTAAATTCCATTGATTTTAAATCAATAAATAATAAATTTCCGGCCAAGGTATCCATTCCTAAAAGATACTTGATACATTCCGTTACCTGCAGCGAGCCTATAACTCCAGCTACCGCTCCAATAACCCCTGCTTCTTTACAGCTGGGAACACTTCCGGGCGGTGGTGGTTCTTTAAAAGCACAGCGGTAGCAGGGAGTTTCCCCATCGGGCCGATAAGTCAGCGTCTGGCCCCAGAACCGTAAAATTCCGCCGTGGGAAAAAGGTTTTCTGGCTTTAACGCAGGCATCGTTAATTAAAAACTTGGCGGGAAAATTATCGGTGCCGTCGATAATAAAATCATACTGTTCGATAATATTTAAAATATTTGCGGAAGTTATCGGTTCATTATAGGTAATCACCTGCACCTCCGGGTTTAGGGCTTCAATTTTACTTTTTGCCGACAATACTTTCTCGGTCCCCACATCCCGGGTAAAGTGAATTATCTGGCGCTGCAGATTGGTTAAATCCACCACGTCATAGTCGGCAATACCGATGGTCCCCATCCCGGCCGCTGCCAGATACAGGGCCACCGGTGCCCCGAGTCCTCCGGCACCTATCACCAGAACCTTGGAATTTAAAAGCTTCTCCTGACCTTTCACCCCTACTTCCGGCAAAAGAATATTACGGGAATAGCGGAACAGCTGTTCACGCGAAAGCATATCCGCCACCTCCCATGAAATACATCCATTCTATTTCGTCTCCTTCGGAAACTTTTACGTTATTAAACTCTTCACGCTTTACAAATTCACCATTTAACACTACCGAAACATAATTGGGCATCTCCACCTGAAAATACTCTAAAAGTTCCGCAATTGTAAGGCTTTGGGGAATCTCTTTTTCCGCTCCATTTACCACTATCCTCATAGCCTACCTCTCCTTTCCTTTAAAGACTTTGATAATAGCGACGTAAAACTTCCGCTACCTCCGGACGGGTAAACTCTTCCGGCAACGGCTTTCCTTCCCTAAGCATTTCCCGGACTTTAGTACCGCTTAAGCTTAAATGATGTTCCGGACCGTGAGGGCAGGTTTTTTTCGTAGCCATTTGCCCGCATTTAGAGCAGTAAAAAGCGTTATCAAATTTTACAATCTTAATTTCCAAAGCATTTTCTGGAAAAGTATCAAAAATCTCCTGCGCTTCAAAGGGACCGTAAAAATTTCCCACCCCGGCATGGTCCCGGCCGACAATAAAATGGGTGCAACCGTAGTTTTGCCGGATAATCGCGTGGTGAACCGCTTCCCTGGGTCCCGCATAACGCATAGGTGCAGGCAACGTAGCAAAGACAAACCGGTCTTTAGGGTAATAGTTGTTCAGTAAAGCTTCATAACACTTAAGCCGAACATCGGCAGGAATATCATCCCCCTTGGTTTCACCAACGAGGGGATTAACAAATAGCCCGTCAAAAATCTCCAGAGCGATTTTTTGCAAATATTCATGGGCCCGGTGGATGGGGTTTCTTGTTTGAAAGCCAACTACCGTCTTGTAATTCCTGCTTTTAAATATTTCCCGGGTTTTCTGGGGGAAAAGAGAGAGATTTAAATCAATCTCGGTAAAAGCCGGCGGATAAATTTTAACCTTGCCGGCAACTGCCCATTCGTCCTCTCCGAGAATTTTTTGCACCCCCGGATGCTCAGGGGAAGAAGTTTTAAATACTTTTTCCACTTCTAAAATTTTATTTAACTTAAACGTCAGGGGGCTTTCCAAAAGACCTAAAAGCTCACCGTTTGCAGCAGTTAGTAAAACTTTTTCTCTGCCGTCGTAAAGCCGGGCTTCTTCTTCACTGACCCTTAAGACTATGGGAATCGACCATAAGAACCCGGAGCTTAAGGTAAACTGTTCTAAAGTTGAATAATAATCGTCTTCATCCATAAACCCTTCTAAGGGAGCGTAAAGTCCAACCCCCAAAAGAAATAAATCAAAATATTCGGTTTTTGAAACCGATAGCTTTAAAAAGTTTTGCCCTTTTAGCTCTTCATATTCTTCTGACGTTAAGATATTACTTACTTCTTTTCGCCCGTGATAATTAACCATAGCTACTCCTCCTCCAGATCTTTAAATTTAAACCCGTTATCGTAAATTAACTCTCCCTTAACCAGGGCTACCGAAGGATGCAAAGCAAGGGATATAGCTTTTTGAGGGCACTTTTTGACGCAAGCCGCACAGTCGTAGCAAAAAGCTTCATGATAAATAAATACTTCACCCTTATCCCGATAAAGTAAGTTTAAAGGACAAATCGCTTCGCAGGGAGCAACTTTTGCTTTAGGACAACCGTTACACCGCTCCTTAGAAAAGCGTGGAGGCATTTAACTTCCTCCTTTCCACAACTGGCCTGCCCTCTTTTAATTGGGAGATAAGAAGATAGTCTTCCGGCGCTTTATTGGGGTAGTCCACCCGCTCCTGATAACAGGGCAAACGGCTTTCAGTTCTAAAAGCCATATGTTTAATAAGAAAAGTCGCCAGCCATATTTGATTTTTTACTTCAAAAAATTGCAGTACATCAAAAGGATTAGTGATTTTTGCAAGTCCTAATTTTTCCTTTAACGAATAAAGCTTTTCTTCGCCAATTTCTAAACTTCGACCGGTATACCGGTAGTTAGTTTTCTTACCGCCGGCATACTCTTCCATGATTACGTTTAAGCCGTACTTTAAAGATAACGGAGAAACCAAACCTTTAAGGTTACTGGTAAGGTTAAAGACAATTTCCTGAATTTCAAGTCGACCTCCACCTTCTTTCCCCGCTACATCCTCTGCCGCAATTAATCCTTCAGCCATAGCCCCGGTAACGTATTTCTTGGGTGAACCGGCGGCAATATCCCCGCAAGCCCAGAGGTTTTCCACCGCGGTTTTCCGGTTTTTATCTACCATGACTCCTGAAAGCCCATGTCCACCGTTAATCAGGGGTTCAAAACCATCTACTTCCAGGTAAATTTTTTCGCCTTTATCTTCCCGTAAAAGTAAAGCTGCACCGGGACGCATATCAAAATAAGCTCGTATAAGCTCATCTCGATAACTTCCCAGAACCTCAAAAACCGGAACTTCCCCGGCCCGCCTTTCCTCTATAACAGCTTTAAGCCGCTCGGCGGTATTGGCCGGTTGATATTTTGTTTTTAACTCCTCACCTTTTTGATTAACAAGCTTGCCTTTAACATTCATAGCCAAAGTTCCGGTTGGAGCGGCCACTCCTTTAACTCTTAGAGGAATAAAACGAATTTCTAATGATTTTAAATAAGCACCGGCCTTTACCGCCAGTACATGCCCAACTCCGCTGTTAGATAGGGGATACCAGGTACTCCCAGGATGATAGGGATTTGCCCCCTGGTAAAGTCCAGTAGCCCCCCCGGTTGCCAGGATGTATTTATCTCCGGCTATTCTTAAAAACTTTCGGGAAGTTAAGTCATAGGCCAGCACTGCAACTATTTGATTTTGCTCTGCCTCGACATCAAAAACATACACTCGATTTAAAACCTTTACTCCAGCTTTGAGGGCTTTTTGGGCTATAACCTCCTTTAAATTTTCCCCGTATACGATAATGCTCCGTTTTCCCCGGCGCAAATACTCGCCTTTGTCCTTGGGAATATTTGCCCCCCAGCTTTCTAAAAGCTCCACCGTTTCGTTTAACCTTTTGGCTAAACTTAACGGTAGTTCATCCTCAATTAAACCGGGAAATTCCTTTTTTAAAAAATTTACATAACTTTCCGGAGTGTCATCGAGTAAAACGTTGTTTAAAGCATTAACCCCGGCAGCTAAGCAACCGCTTCTTAAAACATGGGCCCGTTCTAAAATAAGCACCTCTTCCTGGGGTAAAAGCTCTTTTAGCCTTATGGCAGCGGTCAGCCCCGCAACACCACCGCCTATTATTACCGTTGCCACAAAACCATCCTCCTCGTTTAAATAAGAATTTTTAGCGAAAGGGCAGTAGTTAGGGAAAGAAAAATTATCCGCACCGTTTTCGGGGACAGGTAAAAATTTAATCTTCCACCAATTAAAGCCCCCGGAAGAGAGCCTAAAATAAGATAAATTAAAATTTTTGGGTTTATATTCCCTAGTTTAAAATGCATAAAGCCAAGGACCAATGCCAGTATCAATCCATGAAAAATATCGGTACCAACTAATTCCCGGCTATCAAACCGGCCGGTAGCATAAAGGTATAAACCCACTAAAATACCTGCACCTATAGATGTAAGACCTACTATTACACCGGCAATAAATCCTATTACTATCACCCTCCAGTCTTCCTGGGGTAAACTTAAAAAACTACCCTTAAAATTTAATAATTCCTTTAATAAAGAAATAATACTTGCAGCAATAATTACTCCGGCTAATACATGGGTTAAAAGGGCTGAACTGGCCGAGGTTTTTTTTAAATGTTCCAATAAAAATATCCCGATAACCCCTCCTGGAATACTGCCTAAAAGAAGCTTTTTAGCAGTTAAAATATGGATCTTACCCTCTTTTTTATAGGGATAAAGAGCTACTCCCTTGGTAATTGAAGCAAAAACCAGGTCATTTCCCACCACTTGCCCCGGAGCTACTCCCAAAAGCAATAAAAGCGGTGCTAAGATAGACCCTCCCCCTACTCCCGTTAGCCCAATAGCTAAACCGGTAATAAACCCAGCTAAAATAAAGCCTCCCACGAAAAATTCCTCCTAAATATCTATAAATTCGTATCGGAATACTTATATTTAAAAGTAAAAATTTTTTCTTAAGTAAGTAATAATGATTTCTACACATTCCTTTAGGGATTGCTCTGAAGTTTTAACTGTAATTTCAGGTTTTTCTGGCGGCTCATAAGGAGATGTGATCCCGGTAAACTCTGGTATTTTCCCTTCCCGGGCTTTTTTATAAAGGCCTTTGACATCCCTTGCTTCACACACTTCCAGTGGACAGTCTACAAACACTTCAATAAATTTCCCCTCCGGTAATAAAGACCGAACCTTATCCCTGTCAGCCCGGAAAGGTGAGATAAAAGCAGTGATGACAATAACGCCAGCATCTACAAAAAGTTTAGCCACTTCCCCAATCCGCCGAATATTTTCCTGCCGGTCTTTTTCGGAAAAGCCCAGGTCTTTATTTAAACCCATGCGGATATTATCACCATCTAAAACATAGGAAAGTTTACCAGCCCGGTATAATACCGTTTCTAACTCCCGGGCTATAGTTGATTTTCCCGAACCAGAAAGGCCGGTAAGCCAAATCACTACCCCTTTTTGTCCCAGTAATTTTTCTCTATCTTCCGCCGTTATTTTACCTTCGTGCCAGAAGAGATTATTGGTCACAATAAATCACCCCTATTTCCGATATGCTTATATGTATTTACTTTCATTTTATTACTTTTAGTAGTATTGTCAAGTATTTTTACCGGTTTTTATGGAATTAAAAAAATAAAAGCGGGTTATAAACCCGTTCCGAAAAAAATAAAAAACCGGAGATTTTCCCCCGGCTTTATTTACCACATGGCGCGCCCGGCAGGACTCGAACCTGCAACCTCCAGATTCGTAGTCTGTTACTCTATCCAATTGAGCTACGGGCGCATCTATATGAAATTAAATGGCGGAGAGAGAGGGATTCGAACCCTCGGTACAGGTTTTAGCCTGTACAATCGCTTAGCAGGCGACCGCCTTCGACCTACTCGGCCATCTCTCCGCAAACTTTTTAACTTTTTAAATACAAATCGCCTTGGCGGAGGGGGTGGGATTCGAACCCACGGCTCGCAGGGCGAGTCACCGGTTTTCAAGACCGGCTCCTTAAACCGCTCGGACACCCCTCCCGGTCCGCCGCTTTATCCGATAGCATAAATAATATATCACAGTTTAAACAAAAGTGTCAAGGTAAGGTTTTTGTTAATTATTGTAATTTATCAAGATAATTCCGGATAGCTTTTACAAAATTAAGTAAATCATCTAAATCATTTTGAATTATATCATAAAGCTCTTCATCGGTCACCAGTGAATACAGGTGAACCATACGGTTTCGGTAGCCAGCCATTTGTATTAATTTTTGCCCTAGTTTTTCATCGGCGATACCTAAATCCACCATGCCCCGGGCAATCGCTTTATACTCTAGACTTAAATCTTTGCCGCGATTTTTTGCTAAAATATGCCTGCCAATATCAAATACTGCTTCCAAAGCCCGCCGGATATAGCTTTCTGCTGTAGCAGGATTTCGGTAATCTTCTAAAAATTCTCTGGGCGGCAGAGACTTTAGTTCCTTTAACCGATTTACATATCCGATTATTAAATTTAACTTTCCTTCTATTAGCACTTTATTTACCATCCTGCAGTTCCTCCAGCATTTCTTCGTAAAATTTATCAAGATGGTATTTAAAATCAAATGCCCGGGCTAAGATTCGTTCTTCATATTCCTCTTTTTCTTTTTCATCGGCAAAATAAAGAACTTCCCCTTGTAAAATGGCCTGGCTTTGAAAAACCGAATGGTTTTCTTCCAAAAATACCAGGTCTAAAGGAAAAGGATTAAATATATCTTCTAAATCATTATAAATTTCAGAATATAATATGGTTCTACTGCGGCCCCGGGGAAGTTCTTTTAAAAAAACTACACCAATATCAAGGTCTGAATAATTATCTTCTACTTTTGCCCCATGTAATATTTTTTTTGCTTTATCATAATTTGAACCAAAGGCATATAATATTCTAATATTGTATTTCTGACAAACTTTTTTTAGCTGAAAAAATCTTTCCATTAAACCCCGCCTTTATTTCTTAAAATCCTATCCACTCCCATATATGGCCGTAAAACTTCCGGTACCGTTACCGAGCCGTCTTCATTCTGGTAATTTTCCAAAATAGCCGCCACCGTCCGACCCACCGCCAGGCCCGAACCGTTTAGGGTATGGACAAACTCCGGCTTGGCTTTGGGATGTTCTTTATAGCGAATTTGAGCCCGCCGGGCCTGAAAATCTTCAAAATTACTGCAGGAAGATATTTCTTTATAGTCATTGTAACTGGGAAGCCATACTTCTATGTCATAAGTTTTGGCCGAACTAAAGCCCAGGTCTCCGGTGCAAAGCACTACCACCCGGTAAGGTAGTCCTAAAAGCTGCAGGACCCTTTCAGCATCCCGGGTAAGCTTTTCCAGCTCCTCATACGAGTTTTCCGGTTTAACAAATTTAACCAGTTCCACTTTGTTAAACTGGTGCTGACGAATTAATCCCCGGGTATCCCGTCCGGCCGCTCCCGCTTCTGCCCGAAAGCAAGCACTGTAAGCGCAATGGTAAATGGGAAGCTTATCCCCGTCTAAGATTTCTTCCCGATAGAGGTTGGTTACCGGTACTTCTGCAGTAGGAATAAGATAATAATTTAACCCCTCGAGTTTAAACATATCTTCAGCAAATTTAGGAAGTTGACCGGTACCCACCATTGAATCGGCATTGACAATAAACGGCGGGAATATTTCGGTGTAGCCGTGTTCCCGGGTGTGGAGATCAAGCATAAAGTTAATGACCGCCCGCTCTAACATCGCCCCAAAACCTTTATAAAAGGTAAAGCGTGTTCCGGTTACCTTACTCCCCCGGGCAAAATCTAAAATATCCAGCTCTTCCCCAATTTCCCAGTGGGCTTTCGGAGTAAAGGGAAACTTTCTCGGTTCTCCCCACCGTCGCACCTCCACATTTTCACTGCTGTCTTTGCCAACCGGCACCGATTCGTGGGGGATATTGGGAATGGTAAGAAGGATTGTATTTAATTTTTCCTCAATCCGGGCCACCTCATCATCCAGCTTTTTAATTTCATCGGATAAAGCCCGCATTTCTAAAATTAAATCCTCGGCTTCCTGCCCCTGTTTTTTTAATCTACCTATTTCTTCCGAAACCGTGTTTCTTTTATATTTTTTTTGCTCCACATCTACTAAAAGTTTTCTTCGCTCTTCATCTAAGCGTAAAAATTCATCAAGGCTTAAGGTTGAACCCCGTTTTTTTAATGCTTCTACTACCAGTTCCGGGTTTTGCCGTACTCTTTTGATATCCAGCATTAAAAATCCCCCTATTGCCAATTTTGTTGGTAAAATTTTCACGTTCATTATAACATTTTTTACGGCATTTGAAAATTTTAAAAGTACGGTTTAAAGACTTACAGCCTTTACTTCATAAATTCCCGGAACTGCTGCTATAGCATTAATGCTGTCATTATCCGCCGGGTGATCCAGTGATAAAACCATCACCGCATCTCCGCCGGGAGTTATTCGGCCAAGCTGCATCCCGGCAATATTAATTCCCTTTTCTCCTAAGATTAAGCCAACTTTACCGATCATTAGCGGCTGGTCTTTATGAGGAATAAAGAGTTTATCCCCTTCCGGCACAATATCAACCCGGTACTGATCTATTTGGACAATCCGTGGCTCATTTTTTCTAAATAAAGTTCCGGCAATAATCCGTTCGCCTTTTTCCGTGGTAACTTTTAAGGTAATAAGGTTAGTATAATCCGCACCGTTTTCCACTACCGTTTCCTGGACTTTAATGCCCCGCTCTTTGGCAACTACCGGGGCATTAACATAATTTACCCTTTCCATCAAAAGCGGATCTAATAATCCTTTTAAGGCCGCTAAGGTTAAGGGCCGAGTCTCTTCTTTAAAAGCCGAACCGCTATAAATTATCTCCGCCGCTAAAATCCCTCCGGATAAAACCTGGGCCAGAAAGTTTCCGAGTTTCTCCGCAAGATTTATAAACGGCATAAGCCGCTGATAGCTTTCTTTATCCATTGCCGGGAAGTTAACGGCATTTTGGGCAAGTCCGCCCTTTAAAACGTTGGCAATTTCCCGGGCCACATCGATAGCTACGTTCACCTGTGCTTCTTTAGTAGAAGCTCCCAGGTGGGGAGTTACAATAACGTTGGGTAATTCAAATAAAGGAGACTCGGTAAGCGGCTCCTTGCTAAAAACGTCTAAAGCTGCTCCGGCAATTTCTCCTGTTTTTAGCGCTTCGTACAGCGCTTCTTCATCAATAATCCCTCCCCGGGCGCAATTGATGATAAACGCTGACTTTTTCATGAGCTTTAACCGTTCCCGGTTAATTAAGTTTCTGGTTTCATTGTTTAAAGGAAGGTGCATGGTAACAATATCCGCTTTTTGTAAGAGTTCTTCTAAAGACATTAGCGTAATACCAAGCATGTGGGCGCGCTCTTCAGAGATAAAAGGATCATAACCAATTACTTTAGTCTCAAAGGCTTTAACCCTTTTGGCAACCGCCGTTCCAATTCGCCCAAGGCCTATAATCCCCACCGTTTTACCCCGCAGCTCATAGCCGGTAAACTCTTTTCTCAGCCATTTGCCTTCTTTTAAGGCAGCGTGGGCCTGGGGAATATTTCTTAGTAAGGCCATCATCAGGGCAAAGGTATGCTCCGCCGCCGCAATTGTATTACCTTCCGGGGAATTTACCACAATAATCCCTTTTTTGGAAGCAGCGGCAAGGTCAATATTATCCACCCCTACTCCGGCACGACCTATTATTTTTAAATTTTCCGCCGCTTCAATTATCCTTGCCGTTACTTTGGTTTCACTGCGGACAATTAAAGCATCAAATTCGGAAATAATTTTAATTAATTCTTCTTCCGAAAGTTTCGTTTTTTCCTCAACTATAAATCCTTCTTCCCGCAAAATATTTAAACCCTTTTCCGATACCGGATCGGATGCTAAAATTCGCATTAAACTTCACCTCCTGTAATTACTTCCATTGCTTTTTTAACGCCAGCTCCCAGTTCTACCGGATAGCCTATTTCCAAAAGAGCCATCTCTAAAGCACCTAAAGCTGTAATTATATCAAGTTTATCAACGTATCCCATATGGCCAATTCTAAAAATCTTACCTTTCAGGTCTTTTTGTCCACCGGCAAAGGTAACACCGTATTTGGTCCTTAATACTTTTCTTAACTGTTCCGGATCATACCGGTTGTCCCCGGCTACCGCTGTTACCGTATCGGAGGCATTTTCTTCCGCCGGAAAAAGTTTTAGCCCTAAAGCTTTTACCCCTTCCCGGCAGGCCCGGGCCAAGAGTTTATGCCGCTTTATTACCTTGTCTAAACCTTCCTCTAAGATTAAATCTAGAGCCGCTTCCAGCCCGAAAAACAGCGATACTGCCGGTGTATAAGCGGTATTCCATTCCGCCAAAGCTTTCTTAGCCGCCGGTAAGCTAAAATAAAATTTCGGGTTTTTGTTATCCTGAGCTGCCTCTAATGCTTTTTGACTAAAGGAAATAAACGCTAAGCCCGGAGGCAGCATAAGTGCTTTTTGGGAGCCAGTAACTACCACATCTACCCCCCAGCCGTCGGTGTCAAACTCCATGCCTCCTAAACTTGAGACCGCATCTACAATAAGAACCGCCCGGTGGTTTTTGGTTAAAGCTGCAATCCCGGCGATATCGTTTTTAACCCCGGTCGAAGTTTCATTGTGGGTCGCCAAAACCGCCTTATAATTGGGATTCTGCCTAAGCTTCTCTTCCACCACTTTCAAGTCCACGGCACTACCCCAGCCAAAATCCACTAAATCAACTTTTGCTCCATATTCTTTGGCAATCTTGGCAAACCTTTCACCAAAATTACCGGTGGAAAGAGCTAAAACTTCGTCTCCCGGATTTACTATATTGGCAACCGCCATCTCCATGCCACCGGTACCGGAATTAGTTAAGATATAAATATCGTTTTGCGTTTTAAAAACTTGTTTTAACTTTGCCACCACCCGCTCGTGCAGTTTGGCAAAATCACCGCTCCGGTGGCCAATCATCGGCCGGCTCATGGCCAAGGTAACCTCCGGCGGAATAGGTGTAGGCCCGGGAATCATAAGATATTTCTTTTGCATGAAAACCCCTCCCTTTAGAATGTAAAATTTTTAAAATTTATGCTTTAATGAAAAATATTTACTGTTAATGTTTAAAAAAACTTTCCACCTTCATTTCCCAGGAGTTAACCTTTAAACAAAAAACTCCTTTCATCCCTTAAGGGACGAAAGGAGTACTTTCGCGGTGCCACCCTTTTTGGCAGAAAAATTCTGCCCACCTCGTTTGGTTAACGGCTCGGCCGTTACCGGCTACTTTCCTTCGCCGGCACCTCTTGGGGGCGGATTCACAAAGCATTCCCACCGGTTTCCACCAGCCACCGGCTCTCTTTTGGGAAGAGGCTTGCTACTGCTCCCCGGCATTGAGTTTTAAGTATGTTTTGCTTATTAATCTATAAGATTGTAGAAAACTTTGTCAAGAGGTTTTTAATGTATACAATTTGGGATGTGAGATGTGAGAGGTGGGAGGTGAGATAAAAAAATAAGCGCATAAAAATGCGCTGAAAAAATTTTTTATAAAACATTATAAACCCTTACACACCTTTTCGATAAAATACCGGTGGATGCGTAAATCATCGGTTAACTCCGGATGGAAGGCCGAAACTAACATGTTATCCTGCCGGGCCATAACAATTTTATCGTCAATCTTAGCAAGCACCTTGACATTTGGTTTTACCTCTAAAATATAAGGTGCCCGAATAAATACTGCCCGCACCGGCTCCTGACCTACCTCAGGTATCTCTAAATCCGCTTCAAAACTATCCACTTGCCGGCCAAAAGCGTTTCTGGCAACTTTAATATCCATAGTTCCCAGTCTTGGCTGGTTACTGTTTTCTATTTCTTTGGCAAGGAGAATCATTCCGGCACAGGTCCCAAACACCGGAAGGCCCTCTAAGATTTTTTCCCGGAGGGGTTCCATTAATTTAAAGTCGGTTAAAAGCTTTCCAATAGTAGTACTCTCTCCTCCGGGGATAATAACCCCCGCAACTTCCAAAAGCTCCTCCACCCGTCTTAGTTTTACCGCTTCTACCCCTAATTTATTAAGAGTATGCTGGTGTTCCCGAAAAGCTCCCTGCATCGCTAGTACTCCGATTTTCATCTGTAAATTCACCCTCTTCCGCTTAGCACTTTAACTGGAAACCGTCCCTGGCAGTTACCAGCCCCGTTCACTCATTCTTTCGGTTTGGGAAATGGTCTTAATGTCGATACCGGGCATAGCTTCGCCTAAACCTTTAGATACTTCCGCTAATACTTTTGGGTCATCATAATAAGTAGTAGCAGCTACAATAGCCTTGGCTCTGCCCACCGGGTCCTTGGACTTAAAAATTCCGGAACCGACAAAAATTCCGTCCGCTCCTAACTGCATCATTAACGCGGCATCGGCTGGAGTAGCTATACCTCCGGCAGCAAAATTCACCACCGGCAACCGGCCGTGTTCATGGACGTATAACACCAGGTCATAGGGAGCACCCATTTCTTTAGCGGCTGTCATTAGTTCTTCCTTTGGCATATTCTGAAGCCTTCTTATTTCCCCCATTACCTGCCGCATATGGCGTACGGCCTCCACCACATTGCCAGTGCCCGGCTCACCTTTGGTTCGAATCATGGCGGCTCCTTCACCAATTCTCCTTAAAGCCTCACCTAAATTTCTGGCACCGCAAACAAAGGGTACTTTAAAAGCATGTTTATCGATGTGGAACAGTTCATCGGCAGGGGTTAAAACTTCACTTTCGTCAATATAATCAACCCCTAAGGCTTCTAAAATTTGCGCTTCCACAAAATGGCCAATTCTCACTTTCGCCATAACCGGTATGGTGACCGCATCCATTATCCGTAAAATAACTGTTGGATCCGCCATCCGGGCTACTCCTCCTGCCGCCCGAATATCCGCCGGCACCCGCTCTAACGCCATCACCGCACAAGCTCCAGCTTCTTCCGCAATTTTTGCCTGTTCGGGAGTGGTGACGTCCATAATTACGCCGCCTTTTAACATTTCCGCCAGGCCTTTCTTAACCACCCATGTTCCTTTTTCACCCATTTTGATTCCTCCTAATACGGTATTAATTTTTATCATAACTTAATTTTTGTTTTTCCTGCAAGACCTACTCTTCCTCATCTTCCTGGGCCGCAATCTTGGCCACTGCTGTTAATTTATCGTCTTTGGCTAGTTTCATTAAAGTAACTCCCTGGGTTGCCCTGCCCTGGGTAGAAATTTCCGAGGCTTTCACCCTAATCATTATCCCTTCTCCAGATACGGCCATAATTTCATCTTCCGGTCGAACCGCGACAATGCCAACTACTTCTCCATTTTTAGCGGTAACTTTCATATTAATTATACCTTTACCGCCACGACTTTGAACCCGATACTCGGCAAACGGTGTTTTCTTGCCAAAGCCTTTGGAAGTAACGGTTAGTAACTCAGCCTCTTCATCTACCACCTCAAGGCCAATTACCTCATCCCCCGAAGTTAAGGATATCCCTTTTACCCCCCGGGCAGTCCGGCCCATGGGTCGGACGTCGGTTTCAGAAAATCTTAGGGCCATACCTTTTTTTGTACCTATGATTAACTCTTCGTTGCCCGTAGAAAGCTTAACGTCTATAAGCTTATCCCCTTCTTCCAAGGTTAAAGCTATAATGCCATCCCGGCGGGAACTGTCGTATTCCGATAAAACGGTCTTTTTTACAATTCCGTTTTTAGTGACCATGAAGAGATAATGGTCCTCGGTAAACTCTTTTACCGGAATAATAGCTGTTATTCTCTCCTCCTGGTCAACATAGAGGAGGTTTATTATCGGTGTCCCCTTAGCTTGTCTTCCGGCCTCGGGTATTTCATGCACTTTTAGGCGATATACTTTCCCTTTGTTGGTAAAAAACAAAAGGTAGTGGTGGGTCGAGGCGATAAAAAGGTGGCGGACAAAATCTTCTTCCTTGGTAGCCATAGCTGTAACTCCCCGGCCACCCCGGCGCTGGTTTTTGTAGGTATCCACCGGAAGCCTCTTTATATATCCCTGGTGAGTAATAGTAATCACCATATCCTCTTGGGCAATTAAATCTTCTTCGTCAAAAATGGACTCTTCATTGGTAATTTTGGTCCGCCGGGCATCGCCATACTTTTCCTTAATTTCTAAAAGCTCCTGGCGAATTACCCCTAAAAGCACTCTTTCATCGGCTAAAATAGAGTTAAAATACTCAATTTTCTTAATTAACTCCCGGTATTCTTCGTCAATTTTTTCCCGTTCTAAAGCCGTAAGCCTTTGCAGGCGCATATCCAAAATGGCCTGAGCCTGCTTTTCGGTAAGTTTAAACCGGCTCATTAACCCCTGCCGGGCGGTATCTACATCTTTAGAACTCCGGATAATCTTAATGACCTCATCTAAATTGGCAAGAGCTATCTTTAATCCTTCTAAGATATGCGCCCGCTCTTCCGCTTTATTTAAGTCATAACGGGTTCTTCTTGTAACTACATCTTTTTGGTGTTCTAAGTAATAAAAGAGAATCTCCTTTAAATTTAAAATCCGAGGCTGGTTGTCCACCAGAGCCAGCATAATAATGCCAAAGGTATCTTGAAGCTGGGTGTGTTTAAACAGCTGGTTTAAAACAATCTGGGGATTAGCGTCTCTTTTTAATTCAATAACAATTCGCATACCTTTTCTGTCCGATTCATCTCTTAAATCCGAAATCCCCTCAATTTTCTTATCCCGGACGAGGTCCGCAATTTTTTCAATTAATTTGGCTTTATTTACTTGATAGGGAAGTTCGGTAACAATGATCGCTGTTTTTCCACCATTTAATTTTTCAAAAGTGGTCACCGCTCGCACCTTCACCGAGCCGCGACCGGTAGCATAAGCCTGCCGAATTCCCTGCCGGCCCATAATTTTACCGCCGGTCGGAAAATCCGGACCTTTAATAATTTTTATAAGTTCTTCAATAGTGACTTCCGGGTTGTCAATCATTTTTATAACCCCGTCAATTACTTCCTGCAAGTTGTGGGGAGGAATATTGGTAGCCATGCCTACAGCAATTCCCGAAGAACCGTTTACTAAAAGATTGGGAATCCTTGACGGCAGTACCACCGGCTCTTTGGTAGAGTTATCGTAGTTAGGCATAAAATCAACGGTTTCCTTGTCGATATCCCGGAGCATTTCTACCGTAATTTTTGCCATGCGGGCCTCAGTGTAACGCATAGCAGCAGCGCTATCGCCATCAATTGAACCAAAGTTTCCGTGACCATCAATTAAAGGATAGCGGGTGGAAAAATCCTGAGCCATCCGCACCATCGCATCATAAACCGCCACGTCTCCGTGGGGGTGAAATTTCCCTAAAACTTCCCCGACAATATGGGCCGATTTCCGGTGAGGCTTATCAGGAGTCATTCCCAAAATATGCATAGCATATAAAATCCGCCGGTGAACAGGCTTAAGTCCGTCCCGGACATCAGGTAAAGCCCGTCCAACAATAACGCTCATCGCGTAATCAAGGTAACTGGACTTCATTTCTTCTTCTAAATTCACCGGTAAAACTTTTCCAATACTGAACAAAATAAATCACCTCAAAATAAATTATAAGTGTTAAATATCAAGATTTCGTACGAGTTTAGCATTTTTTTCTATAAATTCCCTACGAGGTTCTACTTTATCCCCCATTAAAATTGAAAATATTTCATCGGCCTTAGCCACTTCTTCCATCTTTACCTGAAGAATAGTCCGGGTTTCAGGATTCATAGTAGTTTCCCAGAGCTGTTCGGGGTCCATTTCCCCAAGACCTTTGTATCTTTGAATGGTAACGCCTTCCCGGCCTATCTCGTTTAAATACCTTTCCAGTTCATCGTCACTGTACAGGTACTTTTCTAACTTCCCTTTTTTTACTTTATAAAGGGGAGGTTGGGCTATATAAACGTAACCGTTTTCTATTAACGGTCTTAAGTACCGGTAAAAAAAGGTTAAAAGAAGGGTTCTAATATGGGCCCCGTCGACATCGGCATCGGTCATGATAATTAACCGGTGGTATCGGGCTTTTTCAATATCAAAATCTTTATCAACCCCAGTACCTAAAGCGGTAATCATAGCCCTTATTTCTTCATTAGCCAGGATTTTATCGAGCCGAGATTTTTCGACATTTAAAATCTTACCTCTAAGCGGCAAGATGGCCTGAAATCTTCGGTCCCTTCCCTGCTTGGCCGAACCTCCCGCTGAATCCCCCTCTACCAAATAAAGCTCGCAGAGGGAAGGATCCTTTTCCGAGCAATCGGCGAGTTTCCCGGGAAGGGTGTTGGATTCCAGGGCAGTTTTCCTGCGGGCAAGCTCCCGGGCTTTTCTTGCCGCTTCCCGGGCCCGGGCTGCCCGGACTGCATTTTCAATTAACTTCTTTCCTACAGCAGGATTTTCTTCCAGGTAAGTGGAAAGGTAATCGGAAACAATACTATCGACAATGCTGCGAACTTCCGTATTTACCAGCTTTGTTTTTGTCTGACCTTCAAATTGAGGATCCGGTACTTTTACGCTGATAATCGCCGTTAATCCTTCCCTGATGTCTTCCCCCTGGAGGGAGAGGTTGTTTTCTTTAATTAAGTTGTATTTTTTCGCATAATCGTTTATCACCCGGGTAAGGGCTGTTTTAAAGCCAATCTCGTGGGTTCCACCTTCGGTAGTGTTGATGTTGTTGGTAAAGGACAGGATATTTTCCGAAAAAGAGTTGCAGTATTGCAGGGCCACTTCCACAACTACTTCGTCTTTTTCTTTTTCAAAATAGATAATTTTGTGAAGAGGCTCTTTATTTTTATTTAAATATTTTAAGTAATCCTTTATACCGCCCGAATGCTCAAAAATTTCTTCTTTATTAATCCTCTCATCTTTTAAAATTATTTTGACGTTTTTATTTAAATAAGAAAGTTCCAAAAGCCTTTTCGCTAACGTATCGTAGTTAAATTCCACCGTTTCAAAGATTTCGGCATCGGGTTTAAAAGTAATAATTGTTCCGGTAGACTTACTTTTGCCAATAATTTTCAATTCCGTAATCGGCTCGCCTCTGGAAAATTTTTGGTAATAAAGGTTACCATCTCTCTTTATCCTAACTTCAAGCCACTCGGAAAGGGCGTTTACTACCGATACCCCGACGCCGTGTAATCCTCCGGAAACTTTATACCCTCCACCGCCAAATTTTCCTCCGGCGTGAAGCATGGTCAATACTACCTCTACCGCGGGCTTACCCACTTCCGGGTGGATATCCACAGGAATACCCCTACCATTATCCGCAACAGTAATGCTATCATCTTTATGAATGATTACTTCTATACGGTCACAGTAACCTGCTAAAGCTTCATCAATAGAATTATCCACTACTTCGTAAACTAAGTGGTGTAAACCCTTTTCGTTAGTACTGCCAATGTACATTGCCGGCCGTTTTCTTACGCCTTCTAAGCCTTTTAAGACTTGGATTTCTTCAGCACTGTATTTAACCCCATTCTTTTCTAATCCCATACAAAACCTCCATCGTAAATGTCCTCATCTTATTTATTATACCATATTTTGAAAGGTATTTAATTCGAAAAATTAAAACTGCAGCAGTGCTGCAGTTCCTGGTAACTATTACCGGTGGTCTTCTTCTTCATAAAATAGCTCTAAATTATCCCACCGTTTTTTTAAGGTAAGGGATGAAATTGGAGTTAGGTAAATTTTGTTATTAGTTAAAACTAAAGATTTATAAGGCTCTCCACCAATTTTTTCTATTGGGAATCTAAAGGAAATATTATTTAAAAGTTTCAAAGAAACTTTTTCTGGGACGGTTTCTAAGTCAAAAATTCCAATTACTTCTTTTCCCGGCACCACCACATCGCTTCCCAAATGTAAAAACATTTTCTGCCTCCTAAAGTACTAATCCGTCGTTAATTAAGACTGCCTGATCATAATTTTTTAAATCACCAGGATCAGTGGCAGTTATTAATACTTGTTCGCTGAAGTTTAAGAAAAAACCTTCTAAAGCTCTTCTTTTTTCGCTATCAAATTCACTGTATAAATCATCTAAAAGTAAAACCGGTTTTTCACCTAAAATTTTAGTCATATAGACGGCCTGGGCAAGTTTAAATAAAAGAAGAACTCCTTTTTTTTGCCCTTGGGAGCCAAAAACTTTTAAATCTTTGTCATTTAGGTAAAATCTAAAATCGTCCCGGTGAGGTCCAAACAAAGCAAACTTTTTTATCCTTTCTTCCCCTTGTCTTTGCTTTAAAAACCGGTAAAAGCTTTCCTTTTCTAAAGTCCCTTGAGGTTTATAATCAATAGTAATTTTCCCCAATAAAAACTTTAGTTCATCATTTAATTCAGTTAAAAGTTCATTTAAAACCCTTAAACTTTTTTCCCGTTCCTTGATTATTTCCGCACCGTATTCCGCAAGTTTATAATCCCAGGCATCAATAATATTTTCGGTAGTACCGGGCTGTTTTAAGAGCGCGTTTTTGTTAGCTAAAACTTTGTTGTAATAGATAAGGTTTAAAAGATAGGTTTTGCTGGTCTGAGCTAAAAAAAGATCCAGAGACTTTCTTCTATTAGTCGGAGAACCAAAAAAATTTACTGGCTCATCGGGAGTAAATAAAACTCCTTTTAAACTACCCAGAAGGTAGCTAAAACCTTTTTGTTTCTGGCCATTTTTGGTAAAAATTTTACCTTTCCCCGAGTATTCAATACCAAGGGTAATCTTCTGACCGTCTTTTGTTATTTTGGCTCCTAAAAAAAAGCTTTCGGCTCCAAAGCGGATTAACGAACTGTCTTTTCCCCGAAAGGATTTTCCTATAACTAAGTAATAAATGGCTTCTAAAAGATTTGTTTTGCCCTGACCGTTGGCCCCGTATATTAAAACTTTTCCAGGAGAAAAGGAAACAAGCTGGTTTTGGTAATTACGAAAATTTACAAGTTGGAGACGGCTTACAAACACATTACCGCTCCTCTGCCACCACAACCAGCGCTGGGCCACCGGCTATTTCCACCCGATCGCCCGGATAAATCTTTTTCTTGCGCCGGGTTTCAACCACGCCATTTATCAGGACAAGACCTTTTCTAATCATCTCTTTGGCTTCTCCGCCGGTCATGGCAATATTTGCCCACTTTAAAAGGGAGTCTAGTTCGATATATTCGGTATAAATTATGATTTTCTCCATAATCCCACCTAAGAAGGCCTTACTGGCAATACTAGGCAAAGATAGTTTTCATCTCCTACCGGCTTTACTACTCCAGGATTTAAAGGACCGGTAAGACTTAGGTATATTTCTTCATTTTCTAAAACCCGTAAAACATCTATAAGATACCTGGTGTTAAAAGCCACTGTGAACTCTTCTCCATCCAAAGAAATCGGTATTTCTTCGCGGATTGAACCCGACTCCGATTGACTTGTCATTATCATACGCTCTTTTTCTAAATAAAATTTTGCTACCGGAGTTTTGTCTTTATCTCGGGGAAGCAGCACGGCCCTTTCTAGGGAATCTAAAAAATATTTTTTGTTTATTAATAAATTTGATTTAAAGGTAGTTGGAATCACCTGCTGGTAGTTGGGAAACTGTCCTTCAATTAAGCGAGAGGTAAGCTTTACTCCGTTTCCTCTAAATTCTACTTGCCCTTCACTTATCCGTATTAAAATTTCTTCATTCATGCCAAAAATCCTGACCGCTTCGTGTAGTGTTCGGCTTGGAATAATTACATTAATATTTTTTCCAGGATCTTCTCTTTTAATAAAAGCTTTTCTAAAGGCCAGACGGTGGGTATCACTGGCTACTAACCGTAGTTCTTGTCCTACTATTTCAAACAAAACTCCAGTAAATACAGGTCTTGATTCATCAGTGCCCGTGGCAAATAATACCTGTTTTATGTAGGTGGAAAATTCTTCACCACTAATATAAAAACTTTCCCCATCAATTATTTCTTCATTTTTTGGAAATTCGTCCGGTCGATAAGTGGCAACGGCAAGTTCGGAAGAACCGTATCTTATCACACATTTCCCTTCCGCCGGAAGGTATTCCAGCATTAAATTTGTTTCGGGAAGCTTTTTGATGATATCCCCAAGAAATTTTGATGATAATACTGCACTTCCCGATTCAATCACTTCCGCCGGAAACGAGGTTTCAATTGACATTTGCAGATCTGTAGAAGCAAGGGTAATAGTATTTGTCGTTTCATCGGCGGTAAATAAAATTCCGGTTAAAACTGGAAACGGGCTTTTTATGGAGACGGCTTTTTGAGCAAGGGAAATATTTTCTGAAAGTATAGCTGTTGGGCACTGAAATTTCATTCTTAATCCTCCTTTTATTTCTTTCAAATTCTTCGTGATAGTAGTAAGAGATGGGGATATTGTGGATAACTCATTAAAATTTACTGAAGTATTGAGTTATCCACCTGTGAATAAAATGTTTAAAATCAAAAAAGTTATACACAAAAACTTTGGAAGAAAAAAAACTATAGTAAAAGATTTAAATTTAGGTTAAAAGTTATTCATTATGTCTTGTGGATTTGTTCTGTGAGCTGCTTAATTACTGTTTTTAAGTTGGGATCTACCTGAAGGTCGTGCTGGATTTTTTCATGAGCATGAATTACCGTGGTATGGTCGCGACCTCCGAATTCTTCCCCTATTTTTGGTAACGATGCTTCGGTAAGCTCCCGGCATAAATACATTGCCACTTGACGAGGGAAGGCAACCGATTTGGTTCTCTTTTTGGCTTTTAAGTCTTCAACGGTAAGTCCATAGAAATTAGCTACCACTTGCTGAATTAATGGAATAGTAATAGGTTTTACATGATTGGAGGGTAAAAGATCTTTTAAAGCTTTGGCAGCTAAGTCAACCGTTATTGGTTCTCCATGCAATCCAGCGTAAGCTACAACTCGAATTAAAGCACCTTCTAACTCTCGGATGTTGGAAACGATTTCGTTAGCTATGAAATTTAGGACATCATCGCTTACATTTAAGTTGTCCAGTTGAGCTTTTTTACGAAGAATTGCAATTCTTGTTTCCAGGTCCGGCGGCTGGATATCGGTAATGAGCCCCCATTCAAACCGCGACCTTAACCTATCTTCTAAAGTAGAAAGCTCTTTAGGAGTCCGGTCGCTGGAGATAACGATTTGTTTATTGGCTTCGTACAGAGCATTAAAGGTGTGGAAAAACTCTTCCTGGGTACGTTCTTTTTTCTCTAAAAATTGAATATCATCTATCAGTAAAATATCGATACTGCGGTACTTATTTCTAAATTCTTCGGTAGTATCATCTTTTATCGAGTTTATTAAATCGTTGGTAAATTTTTCGGTTGTAACGTACGCTACTTTCATCTCCGGTTTATTTTTCAAAATATAATGGCCGATGGCATGCATTAAATGGGTTTTGCCAAGTCCTACACCGCCGTAAATAAAAAGTGGATTATACGCCTCAGCAGGAGATTCGGCTACGGCAAGACAGGCTGCATGGGCAAAGCGGTTGGAGTTTCCTACCACAAAGGTTTCAAAAGTATATTTGGGATTTAGTGTAAAAAAGATTCCCTCTTCGAAAAACTTACTTTGTTTTTTTGGGGAATTTTTCTTTTTTGTTATTTTTGCTTCGTTTTCTTCCAGTGTCGATTCATTGGGTACTACCAGTTTAAAATTAATATCTTCATTGGTGATTAATTTTAAAATATGCTTAATTAAGCTGGAGTAGTGTTCTTCTAACCACTCTTTAGCAAATTTATTGGGAACTTCTACTAAAATGGTGTTTTCAAGAAAACCTAAAGGCCTGATGCTTTTGATCCACATATCCCAGCTTGGTTTATTGACGTGATTTTTAAGAGCTTCCATTACCTGTTCCCATAGTTCTTCAACTGGATTTTTCAACATTATTACCCTCCCAAAAACAAAACGTCTATAAGTCATTAAAAACCAGGAAGGAGTATAAATCCTACCTGGTTACTACAAACGTTCTCTTAACAGTTTTTCCACAACTTATCCACAAATTGTGCATATCTTATTAGCAAAAATTATCCACAAGACGGTTAATTCACTAAAATAATAGCATATTAACTAATTACCCTGCAATAAGTATTTAAAAAGTTATTCACACCCTGAAAAAACTGTGAAAAAAAATTTGTGGATTTGTGGATAAAATAAGGTATTTTTTATTTTAAGCAATAAAAAAATTTTATAAAAAAGTTAAGAAGAAAAATATCTGTGGATAACCCAAAAAGGAGGAGAAAAATTTCTTGACGGGGTGTATCCCATCTTCTATAATTTATATGTATGTATGGAGGATAAAGGCTCTTTTATATAGATTAGGAGGTGGAAAAATGAAAAGGACCTACCAACCAAAAAACCGACGGAGGAAAAGAGTTCATGGTTTTTTAAAGCGGATGCGAACCCCTGGAGGGCGGAATGTTATTAAAAGACGGCGGCTTAAAGGTAGAAAAAGACTTACTGCATAAAGGCCCACAGGGCCTTTATTCTGTATAAGCTAATCTAATTTAGGAAATGCTTTTAAAAGATGTGTTATGAATAAATGCCAATTTCTAACCAAAAATCAACAATACCGAAAAGTTTACCAAAACGGTAAGTCTCTCGCATCCCGTTATTTTATTCTTTATTACTTAAAGAAAGAGGAGGCAGATCAAACACCTTCTTTTGGCTTTTCGGTAAGTAAAAAAATAGGAAAAGCGGTAGTAAGAAACCGCTTGCGCCGGAGGTTAAAAGAAGCGGTAAAAAAAATTTGCCCTGAATTTTTGCCTGGATATGATTATGTTATTATACCGCGGGTGTCGTTTAAAAATGATGAATTTTCTGTGATTTTAGAGCAACTTTTATATATAATTAAATTAATGAAGCGGGCGGTTTAACATGCGGAAGGTTTTTTTAATCCTAATCCGGATTTACCAAAAGTTTATTTCACCTATGCTAGGTAATAATTGTCGTTATTATCCAACGTGTTCTCAGTATACTTATGAAGCTATTGAACGTTACGGTGTAATATACGGCAGTTATCTTGGGACAAAACGAGTCTTGCGTTGCCACCCCTTTAGTCCCGGAGGTTATGACCCGGTACCGGAGAAAAAGCCAAGGAGGTAAATGTTTTGCAGCCTTTAATCGATGCTATTACGTGGGTGTTAAATAATTTATATTTGTTTACTAAAAATATTGGGTTACCAAGTTATGCTTTAGCGATTATTTTGCTTACTATTTTAATAAAGATTCTCTTATATCCTTTAAATCACGCTCAAATGAAATCAATGAAGGCGATGCAAGAGTTACAGCCGAAAATGCAGGAAATTCAAAATAAATATAAAAATGACCCGCAAAAACAGCAGCAGGCTTTAATGGAGCTTTACAAAGAACATGGAGTAAACCCGATGTCTGGGTGCCTTCCGTTATTAATTCAATTTCCTATTTTAATTGCTTTATATCGGGCTCTTTATGCGTTTAAATATTTAAATCCGGCTCATGCCAAGTTTTTCTGGATTGCCAATATAAGCCACAAAGACCCGTATTTTATTTTACCGTTACTGGCTGCTCTTACTACTTATGTCCAGAGTAAAATGAGTATGGCTTCAAGTAATAATGATCCCAATCAAAAGATCATGCTGTATTTTATGCCATTAATGATTGGCTGGATTGCCATGTCTTTACCAGCAGGCTTGGGGATTTACTGGGTTGTTTTAAATATCATGAATATTATTCAGCAATATTTTGTTAACAAGAGCACCCATACGATTGGTGAAAGGGGTACCAAGTAGGATGCGGGAGATTGAGGTTACCGGCAAAACTGTGGAAGAGGCAATAAATCTTGGTATAAAAAAATTAGGAGTAAATCGAGCGGATGTGGAAATTGAGATTTTAGAGCAGCCTACTAAAGGTATATTGGGAATTTTTGGCCAAAAGCCTGCGAAGGTAAAGCTTACCGTTAAAAGTAAGGTTGTTGAAAAAGCAAAGAAGTTCTTAGATGAAGTTATTAATTCCATGGGAGTAAAGGTGAGTTTTGAAGTATTTCCCCGGGAAGAGCATATTTTAATTAATCTTTATGGAAACGATGTAGGGGTATTAATTGGACACCGGGGAGAAACTTTAGATGCTTTGCAGTTCTTAACCAATTTAGCTGCTAATAAAAAGGAAGAACAACCCCAGAGGATTGTTTTAGATGCTCAGGGCTATCGGGAACGCCGGGAAAAAACTTTAATTAGACTTGCAGAAAAAGTAGCGGAAAAAGTTAAACAAAAAGGTCGTCCTTTTGCCTTAGAACCGATGACACCTCAAGAACGCCGGATCATTCACACTGCTCTTCAAAATCATGAAGGAGTTTATACATACAGTGAAGGGGAAGAACCCAATCGGAAAGTTATTATAGCACCCAAGAGATAGGCAGGTATCTTACCTGCCTTTTTTATCAGTATTATTTGGTATAATTTTTAAAGAATGATGGGAGTGACTGCTATGATTGAAGATACTATTGCAGCTATTTCTACCCCTTTGGGGGAAGGGGGTATTGGGATTGTACGAGTAAGTGGCCCTTTTGCTATAGAAGCTGTTAAAAAAATATTTTTACCCCATACGGAAAAAGATTTGGCGACGGTAAGAAGCTATACTCTTCATTACGGTAAAATAATTGACCCCATTGATGAAACCCTGGTGGATGAAGTACTGGTTTCGGTTATGCGTGCTCCCAAAAGTTATACTGGTGAAGATGTGGTGGAGGTTAATTGTCACGGTGGAGTTGTCGCGGTGGAAAAGGTTTTAGAACTAATTTTAAAAGAAGGGGTGCGTTTAGCGGAACCCGGTGAATTTACCAAAAGAGCTTTTTTAAATGGACGAATTGACCTTTCCCAGGCTGAAGCGGTAATTGATATTATTCGTGCTAAAACTGAAGCTGGTTTAAAAATTGCTGGACGGCAGCTATCGGGGGAAGTTCGGGAAAAAATAAATACTGTTCGTCAGAAGATTATCAACATCCTTGCTCATATTGAGGTAAGTATAGATTATCCCGAATATGAATTTGATGAGATAAGTCCTGAAACGGCCAGTAAAAATCTTGATGAGATAATTCTTGACATTGAAAAGCTTTTATCTTCTTATGAACGGGGAAGAATATTTAAAGAAGGTATTACTGCCGTTATTGCCGGAAAGCCCAATGTGGGAAAATCTTCTTTATTAAATGCCCTTTTGCGAAAAAAAAGAGCAATTGTTACCGATATTCCCGGAACTACCCGGGATGTTATAGAAGATTATTTAAATTTAAAAGGGATTCCCGTAAAAATAGTCGATACTGCCGGTATCCGGGAAACCGAAGATTTGGTTGAAAAGCTTGGGGTTGAAAAAACCAGGGAATATTTAAATCAAGCGGACGTAACCCTGTTTGTCGTCGATGTAAGCTTAGGCCTTGATGAAAACGATAAAAAAATTTTAGGATTAATCAATAAGGAAAAAAGTTTATTAGTATTAAATAAAATTGATTTGGTAAGCAAGGGGCTAAATATAGAAGAATATTTGCAAAAAACAGGAATTAAAAGATTTGTCCCTTTTTCGGCGAAAAAATTAACTGGTCTTGAAACCCTTGAAGATCAACTTTATGAGCTATTAATTCCGGAGCAAGAGGGGATTTCGGAGAATGCTTTAATATCTAATCTTCGCCATAAAAATTATTTAGAAAAAGCTTTGCACTCTCTGTATGCTGCTAAAAAACTTGTTTTATCTGGTGAGTCGGTAGATATCGTAGCTATTGATTTAAATGAAGCTTTAAAGGATTTAGGAGCGATTACCGGTGATACGCTGGGGGAAGAGATTATCAATGAGATATTTGCCCAATTTTGTGTTGGAAAGTAGGGGGGAACTATGGAATATCAGGCAGGTAATTATGACGTGATAGTTGTAGGGGCTGGACATGCCGGAGTGGAAGCAGCGCTTGCTTCGGCTCGGATGGGTCTAAAAACATTGCTTTTAACGTTATCTTTAGATAACGTTGCCTTAATGCCCTGTAATCCCGCTGTAGGTGGACCGGCCAAAGGGGTAGTGGTAAGAGAAATAGATGCTTTAGGCGGTGAAATGGGAATAAATACCGATAAAACTTATATTCAAATCCGAATGCTAAATACCGGAAAAGGGCCGGCTGTACGAACTTTACGGGCACAGTCCGACAAAAAACGCTATCAGGAAGAGATGAAAAAGACTATTGAAAGACAAGATAATCTTTATTTAAAGCAAGCGGAAACAGTAAAAATATTGGTTAAAGGTGATAGAGTCCGGGGTGTAGTCACCCGCACCGGGGCAGTTTTTACTTCGCGGGCGGTCGTTGTTACTTCCGGGACTTATTTAAGCTCCCGTATTATAATTGGCGATGTTCATTATCCTTCTGGGCCTGCCGGCTTTCCCTATGCCAGTCAGTTATCCCAAAGCCTTTTGGACCTTGGCTTTACCCTTGGACGCTTTAAGACCGGAACTCCTGCCCGGGTCGATAAAAGGACTGTTGATTTTTCCAAGATGATCGAACAGCCGGGAGATGATCGGCCCCTTTATTTTTCTTATATGTCCGAAGGCATAAAAAGACCCAATGTTTCTTGCTGGCTCACCTATACTAACTTGGAAACTCACACAATAATATTAGAGAACCTACACCGCTCTCCTCTTTATTCGGGAGAGATTAAAGGGGTTGGTCCGCGTTACTGCCCATCGATTGAGGACAAAGTAGTGCGTTTTTCCGATAAACCTCGGCATCAAGTTTTTCTAGAACCAGAAGGATTGAATACCTATGAAATGTATGTCCAGGGCATGTCCACGAGTCTTCCTGAAGATTTGCAATTAAAAATGTTACGGACTTTACCCGGACTTGAGCATGTAGAAATCATGCGGCCGGCTTATGCTATTGAGTATGATTATATCGATCCAACTCAATTAAAGCTTACCTTAGAAGCAAAACATATTAAAGGTCTCTTTTTTGCCGGACAAATCAACGGTACTTCCGGTTATGAAGAAGCTGCTGGTCAGGGAATAATAGCCGGAATTAATGCGGCGTTGTATGTAAAAGAAAAGGAACCCTTTATTTTAAAACGGTCTGAAGCTTATATTGGTGTTTTGATAGACGACCTGGTTACTAAAGGGGTTACGGACCCTTATCGGCTATTAACTTCCAGGGCCGAGTACCGTTTAATCTTGCGCCACGATAATGCTGACCTTCGGCTTACGGAAAAGGGTTATAAGCTTGGGTTAGTAGATCAAGAGCGGTGGAGGAAATTTAATGAGCGGGTAGAAAAAATAAATGATTTAATGGAATTTTTAGAAGAAAATCGGGTTAATCCCAATAAAAGAAACTTAGAAATTATGGAGGAATACGGTACATCTTTGCCAAAACACGGAATTTCCGGAAAAGAATTTTTGCGTCGTCCGGAAATTAACATGGCGGCAATAGAACGGATCTTTGAAATTGAGGGGAAATACCCCGAGGATGTGAAAGAGCAAGTTGAAATCCTTGTTAAGTACGAAGGCTATATTGAAAAACAACTAAGGGAAATAGAACGGTTTAATAAATATGAAGGCAAAAAATTACCTCCTAATTTTGATTATAGTAAGGTTAAGGGATTGTCGGCTGAAGCCATCCAAAAATTAAATGCTATACGTCCGGAAAATATCGGACAGGCTTCCCGGGTTTCCGGTGTTACTCCGGCAGATATTTCCGTGTTATTAATTTATCTGGAAAGTAAAAAGCGAGAGGTAAACGATGAAGACTCTAATTAAACGTTACTTTAATGAATATGGTTTTAATCCTGATAATCAGACGATAGACCTTTTTATAAAATATGCTGATTTATTATTTGAGGAAAATAAAAGAGTTAACTTAACTGCCCTCTCCGGTGAAAAGGAAATAGTTGTGAAGCATTTTTTAGACAGTATTATCATTTTAAAATACCGCGATTTAAACGGTAAAAAAGCCATTGATTTAGGGACCGGTGCTGGTTTTCCCGGAATTCCTTTAAAGATTATGTCTCCTCAAATGGAAATTACATTGGTAGATTCTTTAAAAAAACGCTGTCTTTTTTTAGAAAAAACAATAAAGGAATTGGGTTTTCAGTCAGTAATGGTAAAAAATGAACGGGCGGAAAACTTAGGCCAAAATAAAGATTATCGGGGTAGTTATGACTATTCCTTCTCCCGGGCGGTAGCCAATACCCGAATTTTGCTTGAACTTCACGCACCTCTTTTAAAGGTTGGGGGAGAAATGTTCCTTTTAAAGGGACCGGCTATCGATGAGGAAATAGCTGATGCGCAAAATGCTGCTAGGGAGCTTGGAGTAGAACTTGTAGATATACTCCGCTATGAATTACCCGAAGATTACGGACAACGAACTGTTGCAATTTATCAAAAAACCCTGGAGACACCAGCAAAATATCCCCGGCGTCCCGGAATTCCTGAAAAACGACCTTTATAAAAATGTTTCACGTGAAACAATTAAAAAAAGAAAATATGAATCTTATTAGCAGGGCAAGGCTAGGAAAACTAACCTTGCCCGTATTTTTTTAAGCAAATAAAAGGAGGCGGATAAAATGTTTCACGTGAAACATTAAAGTAACACTTTTTTAAAAAATTATGTTAAAATAATTTTAATCAATTACTACTGCAGGAGGAAAACATGGGAAAGATTATTGCCGTTGCCAACCAAAAAGGTGGGGTTGCTAAAACTACAACTGCTATAAATTTAGGTGCAGCCCTGGCTCTGGAAAGTAAAAAAGTACTCCTGGTAGATACGGATCCACAAGCTAACTTAACAAGTGGGCTTGGATTTCCCAAAGAAGGATTACCAACCACGATTTATGATTTACTGGTGGAAGGACATGATGGGGAAGGTATTTTAGAAACAGAAATTCCAGGGTTGTGGATCATTCCCTCTACGGTAGATTTAGCCGGTGCGGAAATAGAACTGGTAATGCTTCCGGAGCGTGAGCTGCGATTGAAAAGAGCATTATTACCGATTAAAAAAAATTACGATTATATTTTAATCGATAGCCCTCCTTCCCTAGGACTGATTACCCTAAATGGCTTGGCAGCGGCCGATAGTGTGTTGATTCCAATCCAGTGTGAGTATTACGCCCTGGAAGGAGTAACCCAGTTAATGAATACGATCAATCTTGTTAAAACCCGTTTAAATCCTGATTTAAAAATTGAAGGGGTAGTTTTAACCATGTTTGACGGCCGGACGAATCTTTCCATTCAAGTGGTAGAAGAAGTGAAAAGTTATTTCCGCGGGCTGGTCTTTAGAACGGTAGTACCACGAAATGTTCGCTTATCGGAAGCACCTAGCTATGGCAAACCCATTTTTTTATATGATCCCAAGTGCCGGGGGGCAGAAGTTTATCTTGAACTTGCCAGGGAAGTGGTGGAACGAAATGAAAAATAAAAAAGGCTTAGGACGGGGCCTGGATGCCCTGATACCCGAAGGTAAACTAAATTTAGGTAACCTGACCGAAGCAGGAGAAAAAGGACTATATGAAATAAATGTGGAAAAAATAATACCAAATCCCAAGCAACCCCGAACGATTTTTAGCGAGGAAGCGCTAGCGGAGCTTGCGGAGTCTATAAAAAAACATGGAGTTTTGCAACCAATCGTTGTGCGAAAAATTGCTGGAGATAAATATGAACTGGTAGCAGGGGAACGGCGCTGGCGGGCAGCCCAGCTAGCGGGGTTAAAACAAATTCCAGCGGTGGTAAAGGATTTCAACGATGAAGAAGCAACCGTAGTTGCCTTAATGGAAAACCTCCAGCGGGAAGATTTAAATCCATTAGAACAGGCTAAAGCTCTCAAAAGGCTCATAGAGGAGTTTCACTTGACCCAGGAGGAAGTAGCGGAAAATTTAGCTAAATCCCGGACGTATGTCACGAATCTTTTGCGCCTTTTAAATTTACCATTGGTAATTCAAGAAATGGTGGAGAGAGGCGAATTATCTTACGGTCATGCCCGGGCCCTATTAGCTTTAGAGGATCCAATTAAAATGAGTGAAGCTGCCCGTAAGGTGATAAATGAGGGTCTTTCGGTGCGGGCCACTGAAGAACTGGTGAAAAAAATAAAAAATAAACCGGAGGTTAAAATAAAAACAAAACGGCAGGTATCTCCGGAAATTCAGGAAATAGAGGATAAATTAAAAGCCTTTTTTTCAACTAAAGTAGAAATAAAAAATACGGCTAAAGGGCGGGGAAAAATAACCATTGAATATTATTCGCCGGAGGAGTTGCAGCGGATTTTAGATTTATTATACATCGAATGAAAGAGTTCAATGACCAGAAAGAGGTGGAATAAATGTCCCCGATTTACTTTGATAACAGCGCGACCACTTACCCCAAACCGCCAGAAGTTTTTGAGGCAATGCTCTATTTTGCCGAGAAAATAGGGGCGAATCCTGGCAGGGGAAGCCATCAAAGGGCATTAAAAGCTTCCCAAATAATCCTTGAAGCGCGGGAAGCGATAAACACCTTAATAAATGGAGTTTCCGCAGACCGGGTAATTTTTACAGCCAATGCTACTGAAAGCTTAAATCTGGCTCTAAAAGGCCTCCTCAAAACCGGGGACCATGTCATTGCTTCGCCTTTTGAACATAATGCAGCTCAACGGCCTTTAAATCGCCTTAATCGAGAAGGGGTTGAAGTTAGCTATTTATCAGCGTCGCCCTCTGGAGAAATAGACCCTGGGGAAATAACGAAACTTTTAAAACCAAATACCCGGGCAGTAGTTTTAACCCATGCTTCCAATGTTTTGGGATGTATTACGCCGGTGGCGGAAGTAGGAAAGATCTGCAGGGAAGTGGGAATTGCCTTAATAGTAGATGCGGCGCAATCCCTGGGAACGATACCGGTGGATGTCCAGAGCTATAACATTTCTCTGCTGGCTTTTACCGGTCATAAAGGTCTTTACGGCCCCCAGGGAACGGGCGGCCTCTATATCGCTCCCGAGTGGGAAAAGGTGGTAAGAACCTTAAAAGAAGGCGGGACCGGGGGACATTCGGAAGAAGAACTACCGCCGGAAATTTTGCCAGATAAATACGAAAGTGGTACCCTCAATACGATTGGTATTGCTGGACTAAAAGCGGGGGTGGAGTTTGTCCTCAAGATAGGCGTAGAGAAAATTTTTCAGCATGAAAAGAAACTTACCCGGAAGCTTTATCAGGGGTTAAAGGAGCTAGGTGCGGAAATTTTGGGTCCGGATCTGGTAAAAGATCGGGCGCCGCTTGTATCTTTTAATTTTCCCGAGGCCGATGCGGCAACCGTAAGCTTTATGCTAGATAAGCTTTACGACATAGCCACGCGATCTGGACTTCATTGTGCCCCCAAAGCCCATGAAGTTGCCGGAACCTTAGACCGGGGGGCAGTGCGGGCAAGCTTCTCGTATTTTAATACCGAAGAGGAAGTTGAGAAATTTTTAGAGGCAGTAAAGGAGATAAAAGATGAATTGTAAATTGAGCCAAATTTTTGGCTCTTTTTTTATTTTCTTTTAGTTTAATTTACAGAAAATCGAAGGCGGAAACTTAATACTTATAAGTTTTACTTATAAAATTCATTGTTACTTAATATTTCTGTTGGCGCCATTAATATGATATCCTTATAGCTGTAATCGTTATTCCCCGGGGAAATATCTTAAGAGGGGGTAGTGTATGTCGCAGGAAGCTATAGTATTGATAAATAAAAAAAATAAATCTTTTAATTTGGTACGGGGATTAACTTTAACCCTAGTTTTAACCCTACTGGCCAGGCAGTTAACCAGCCTTCCCTTTTTTTCCGTTATGGGAACTATGGTAATCGCCATCCTTTTAGGCATTTCCTGGCGTGCCGTGTTAGGAGTTCCCCGTATAGCCAATGAAGGTATCGATTTTGCGGCCAAAAGGCTGTTGAAACTTGGGGTTATTCTTATGGGCATCCGTCTGGATATCAATATGATAATTGCCTCCGGACCTCGAATCATTCTAATTGATGCATTGGTCATAGTTTTTACGATAGCCCTGTTCTGGTGGCTTGGTAAGCGTTTTTCTCTGAACAAACGCTTGGCCGCTCTTCTCGGGGTGGGTACCGCTGTATGTGGGGCAGCAGCCATTGCTGCGGTAGCGCCCCTGGTACATGCCGATGATAATGAGACAGCCATATCGGTAGGTATTGTTGCTTTGCTTGGAACCTTGGGTGCCCTTGTCTATACCCTGCTCCAACCCTTTTTACCCTTAAGCCCCTATGCTTACGGGGTGCTTACCGGTTCCACCTTGCATGAAGTAGCCCATGTAGTGGCGGCTTCTATGGCCGGAGGGAAGATTAGCAGCGAAATTGCAATTTTGGTAAAGCTAGGTAGGGTCGCACTGCTAATTCCTGTAGCTATGGTTATGGGTTATCTTTTTAACAAAAAACAGAGAGGGTCTTCGCAGCAACACCCCAGGCAATTACCCATTCCCTGGTTTGTCTTTGGTTTCTTCGGTTTTAGTTTGATAAATACTTTTAACCTCCTGACTCCAGCGATGGAGCAGTTTATCCTGCAGGTAAGCATTTTTCTCCTGACGATGGCCATGGCTGGACTTGGCCTGCACGTGAGGCTACAAACTTTCAGGCGGGTAGGGGGTAGCTCTCTGCTGGTGGGTGTGATCGGTTCTCTGGCGTTAGCCCTGTTTGGCTGGGGATTGCTGATATTATTTTCAATTACTTAAGCCTTAAAAATAATTCAAAAAGGAGGTTCCTTTTTGAACCGAAATCAGCTGGAAATTTTCCGGGTGGTAGTAGAAAAGAAAAGTTTTTCAGAAGCTGCTCGCCTCCTGCATATTTCTCAGCCTGCCATTAGTATGCATATCCAGGCTTTAGAAGAATATTATGGGACCAAGCTTCTTGACAGGACCACTAAACGGGTTACTCTTACCCCGGCAGGAGAAATCCTCTATAAGTACACCCTGCACCTGTTATCCCTAATGGACAAAGCTCAACGGGATATTAGCCAGGCTGCTGGTATCATTAAAGGAAAGCTGGTTTTGGGGGCTAGTTTAACTATTGGGGGTCACGTTTTGCCACCGCTTTTGAGCTCCTTTTACCGAAAACACCCAGAAGTAAATATTACCATGGAAGTAATGAATACCGAAAAGGTACTGGAACGGGTAACTGATCTTACTTTAGATCTGGGTTTTGTAGAGGGAGAGGTAACCGCCGGGGAACTTCACGTAGAAGCGGTAGCTCGGGATGAACTGGTAGTAGTGGTAGCGGCCAACCATCCTCTTGCTGGACGTGGGCAGATTTCCTGGGAGGAGTTAGCAACATTACCTCTGATAATGCGGGAACCCGGTTCAGGCACCCGGAAGGTGATAGAAGAGCGACTGCAGGCGGCTGGTTTAAACCTGCAAGAGCTAAAAATAGTAATGGAACTGGGCAGCACGGAAGCAATAAAGGGAGCAGTAGATGCGGGATTAGGAGCGGCTATCCTTTCCAGGTGGACGATACAGCGGGAGATTAAATGGGGGATATTTAAGCAACTTACCATTGAAAATTTACCTATGTACCGGGAGTTTTATGTGGTTCTAAATAACCGCAAATTCTACTCGCCGGCTATCCAGGCCTTTATGCAATTTTGCCGGGAGCAACTGTCCTAGACTTAAAAAAGGAGCCGCTCTGGCTCCTTTTTATTAAGTGCTAAACTCCAAATTTTGCCTGCCATACGGCCATTACTTCCTCGTAAACTTCCCTGAAAGAAACATTGTATTTTTGAGCGGCTACTTGACAGGCATCAAATTCCGGATGGACGGAAATAACTTTGCCCCGAAAGCGGCCGATTTTTACCGGAAGTAAACCGTAACGGGTATTTAGCTTAATTATTTCTCTCTCGGCTTCATAGCGCTCTATCTTTTGTCTTCTTATCCCCAGACTTCCCGTTTCGGAAAAGATAATTGCAGCAAACTTTTCCTCCTCGGATTCAGGGCAAAGAACCGAAAGGATTACCCCGGGGCGGCTTTTTTTCATTTGAATTGGGGTTATAAAAACGTCTAAAGCCCCTTCCCGGAAAAGCCGGTTAAAACTATACCCTAAAGCTTCAGACGAAAGATGGTCGATATTTGTCTCCAAAAGAACCAGGTTACTTTTTTTTACCGAGTTTTCAGTAAATAAAATTCCCCGCAACATGTTAGGATAGATAAAATCCTTGCTTCCGGCACCGTAACCGGTCTTAATGATTGTCCCTGAAGGAGCATTTTCCGTTTTAGCCACCAAAACCCGGTAAAGGGCAGCTCCGGTAGGAGTTACCAGTTCCCCTGCTACCGGAGCTGGAACTACCGGAATACCGGATAAGAGCTCTAAGGTGGCCGGTGCCGGCAAGGGGATGGGACCGTGAGCGGAGTTTACAAACCCCCGGGATAGGGGTAACGGTGAGGCGATTACCGTATCTACCTCTAAAAGATAAACTCCAAGAATACTACCACAAATATCCACAATTGCATCGACCGCCCCTACTTCATGAAAATGAACTTTATCCATGGTGGTACCGTGAATTTTTGCTTCTGCTTCTGCTAAAAGTTTAAAAGCGTATTTGCTTTTATTCTTTACCTCAATCGGCAGGGAACTTTTTTCAATAATTTCATAGATATCGTTTAAATGACGGTGTTGATGGGGCTTTGGATATAACACCGAAACTTTTTTTCCGGAAAGGCCGTTTTTTTGAACGGTTTTAACGTCTAAAGAAAACTCCAGGGGCAATGTATTTAAAAGATTAAGAAACTCCTCCTCCCTAACTCCTAAATCCAAAAGAAGTCCCAACATCATATCTCCGGAAATTCCCATAAAACAATCAAGATATAGCCGCATTTTACTTCTCCTTTAAACCTAAAATGGAAATTGCTAAAGCGGCTGCTCCAAAGCCGTTATCGATGTTAACTACTCCGATTCCCGGAGCGCAACTGTTTAACATCGTTAAAAGAGCAGAAAGTCCCTGAAAGTTGGCACCGTAGCCAACCGAAGTAGGGACGGCAATAACCGGACAGGAGGCAAGACCGGCCACTACCGAAGGCAACGCCCCTTCCATCCCTGCTACCGCTATAATAACATCGGCTTTTCGTAGTAAGTCAATACTAGCAAATAAACGGTGAATGCCAGCTACGCCTGCATCAAAAAGAGTTTGCGGCTTAAAACCGGCAAATTTAAGGGTTTCTTCTGCTTCCAAAGCTACCGGAAGATCCGAAGTGCCGGCGGTGATGATAAGAGGATTACCGGGCCGAGGTTTTCCCTCCAGGTAGTAGGCGGCGGTTTTAGCCCGGTCATTGTAAAAAGTGTTTGGGATTAGCCTTTTAATGGCTTCGTAGTGATCAAAACTTACCCTGGTAGCTAAAAAGCGTCCGTGCCGCTCATAAAGTTTTTGGGCAATGAGGGCTGTTTCCTCCGGCGTTTTATTTTGAGCAAAAATTACTTCGGCAAATTCCTTCCGCTTTTCCCGGTGAAAATCAACCCGGGCAAAACCTAAGTCCTCAAAAAACTCCCCCTGGATTACCTTTAAGGCTTTTTCAGCAGTAATTTTTCCAAGTTCAACCTTTTTTAATACTTCATAAAGGTTTTCCATTTAAAATTCCTCCAAAATTTCATTCATACTGCCGGTACGGTAACCCAAAAGATCAAGGCAGGTATAATTAAAGCCTAAATCTTGAAAATATTTAACAATGTCCTGGCGCATTTCTACAGCCTTAAGCAATTCTTCAGGAGACAACTCGATTCGGGCAATAGGATCATGAAAACGAACCCTCACAATATTAAAACCCAAGCCCTTTAAGTATTTTTCACCTAAATAAATTTTTTGTAGATTTTCTTTCGTAATTTTAGTATGGTAAGGAAAACGGGAGGCAAGGCAGGCTTCTGCCGGTTTATTCCAATTAGGCAGTCCCATTTCCCGGGCAAAACTCCGGATTTCGTCTTTAGTAAACCCAGCTTCCCTTAAGGGGGAACGAATACCCAGCTCCTCAATAGCCCGGTGGCCGGGACGATAATCCTTGTTATCGTCTAAATTTGCCCCATCGGCTACATATTTAAAACTTAATTGCTCTTTTAATTCAATAAGTTTACTAAAAAGGCTTTTTTTACAATAGTAACACCGGTCCGGGGGGTTATTGACGAAGTTGGGATCCGAAAATTCATCGGTATAAACTTTTATTAACTTAACTCCAAGCATCTTTGCTATATTTTCCGCTTCTAAAAGTTCGTCGGGCTTATAAGTATCAGAAATACCCACGGCGGCTACTACCTTATCTCCCAAGACATCTCTGGCAACTTTTAATAAAAAACTACTGTCAACTCCTCCGGAAAAAGCTACCACTACCGACTTCATTTCGGTTAAAATAGAAGTAAGCTTTTCTAACTTTTGCTGCGACATACCGCACCTCCGGTTTTGTTTTTAATTAATTGTAGCAAATTTTCAGGACAAAAAAAACCAAGAATTACGGAGGGATTTAAAATGCTAAATTTTACAACTTTAATGCGGCCGGAAGTAATTTTAGGCGTATTTGGTTTAAATTTAATATTTTTTCTTTTGCTGCTTAACTTATATGTAAAAACGGTTAAACTAAGACGGGAATTAAAAAATTTACTTCAAGGAAATTCCGGGCAAAATTTGGAAAATATTTTGCTGGATTTAGCCCGGGATAATGAGTTACTAAAAGGTGAAGTTACAAACTTAAAAAAGTACACCGAAGATTTAAACCAAAGGCTTCTATTGGCAGTGCAAAAAGTAGGAATGGTGCGGTATAAAGCTTTGCCGGAATTGGGTTCGGAATTAAGCTTTTCGGTGGCTTTTTTAGATGCCAACAATAATGGAGTAGTAATTACCAGTCTCTATGGGCGGGAGCAATGCCTCGTATACGGAAAGCCGGTAGAGCAGGGTGCGTCTATCTACCCTTTAACGGAAGAGGAACAAAAGGCAATCGGTAAAGCGATGGAAGAAGGGAGATAAAATGTATTTTAAAAACCGGGAGGATGCAGGTCGGGTTTGTTCTGCCAAATTATGGAATGAAGGTATTGTTGGAGACGTTGTTACGGCTATCCCCCGAGGGGGTGCAGTAGTAGCAGCACCAATAGCTAAGAAACTAAAGCTACCATTAAAGCTTATCCTGCCCAAAAAAATCGGGGCTCCTCACAATGAAGAAGTAGCTCTGGGGGCAGTTACCGCTGATGGGTCCTTAGCCTTAAATGAGGAATTTATAAGATTATTAGGGATTTCACCAGAAATTTTAGAAAAACAAATAAAAAAGGCCCAGCGAAAAATTAAAGAAATGCAAAGTATATACAATATAGACAATATAAATTACGACTATACAAATAAAAATGTCCTTTTGGTGGATGATGGCTTAGCTACTGGTTTTACTGTCTTAGCCGCGGGTTTATCGTTAATAAAGCAAGGGGCTAAATCCATTACAGTGGTTGTTCCGGTTGCAAGCACTGAAGCTATTAATTTATTAAAAAATAATGGTTTTGCTGTATTTTCCTTAATAGTACCGGAAGATTTTTACGCTGTGGGCCAGTTTTACGAAGATTTCCGGCCGGTGGAAAAGGAGGAAGTTTTAACGCTTCTTGCTAAGAATTATTCAGGATAAGCAGAGAAAAAATTGAAAAAAATAAACTCACCGGGAGGTGAGTTTAATGAAAAAGGTTGCGGTGGAGCAAGGACTCAGTAACTTATATGAAGTACTTAGAGAATCAGGTTATCAAGTGGTGGACCCAAGGCAAGAGCAACGGGTGGATGCGTTTGTGGTTTCGGGAGTTAAAAATAACCTTATGGGTATGCAAGATACCGACACTAAAGCTCCGGTAATAAACGCCAGTGGCCGTACCCCGGAAGAAATTGTAAATGTTCTGCGGGAGAAAATTGGTGATTAAGCTCGATTAAGACCTCGCTTAAAAAGCGAGCCATAGCCATTACTGTTGAGAGACGGGTATTTTGCAGCACCATAAATTCCATAAAACCACCAATATTAACCACCCCGGTGAGACTTAAATCTCCTACCGGGGGTAATTTTTTATTTAAGGCAGCTCCGGGTTTTAGCGGACCGTCTTTTAAAATTATTTGTCCAACGCTGTTTAATGACCCCAAGGAAGCGTCCACAGCAATGAGAAAAGGATTTTTATATTGATGATAAATATTTTTTAAAGTTTCTTCTAAATTTACCGCATGAACCGGTTCTTCTAAACAACCGTAAACATGAAAAAAATTTATCCGAACGTTTTTTAAAAAGCTTCCCACTAAAGGTCCAAAAGCATCGCCGGTGGAACGATCTGTACCTATACATAAAATTACCACCGGTCGATTTAAGGCTTTTCGCAGAATTTCCCGACTTATTGCTGTTTTTAAAAGTTTTTTATCTTCAGGGTTTTGAAAATAAAACTTCAACTTCCTGCCCTCCCTCCGTCTTGTTACTATAATATCCAGATAAAGGAAAAATTATACTGTTTTTGCATAAAATTTAGTAGTACACGGGGAGGGTGATGGTTATTTGGTTAAAACTTGGAATGATTATTATAGGTAGTTTGGTAGGGGCAGGTTTTGCATCAGGTCAGGAGATCATGTTATTTTTTAATCGTTACGGAGAAAAAGGTTTTTTGGGAATAGTTTTAACCGGGGGGTTATTGAGTTTTTTTTCCTGGGGAACATTAAAGGTGAGCCATAATTTAAAACTAAAAAATTACCGGGAATTAATTGAGTTAAGCTTAAGTCCCCGTTATCAGTTTTTAGCGGATTTCGCTTTTACCGCGGTATTATTTGGAGGTTTAGGGGTAATGCTTTCCGCCAGCGGGGCAATTTTTCATGAATATTTTAACCTTCCGGGTCTCTTTGGTATTGGCTTTTTGCTTTTAATTGTTCTCTTAACGGGTCAAAAACAACTGCTTGGTTTATATTATATAAACATAATCTTAACTCCCCTCTTGGTGATTTTTTTGATAGTAATTTCCTGTAAAGAATTAAGTGCGTTTAAGTATGTTGCGGCAGAAAACCATTGGCTGCAAAACTGGCTATCGGCAGCAATTATCTATGCTTCGTATAATATTTTGCTTTTGGGGTCGGTTTTGGTGCCGCTGGGGCGGGAAATGAAAACTGCTGATATTATCGGAGGAGTAATTTTTGGAACAATACTTTTTTGGTTGTTAGCGGGGTTAATCTATTTTGCCTTGGCCGCTAACTATCCCGAGGTCCTTAAATATCAGGTACCATTGTTGTATTTAGCAGGTAAAAAGCATTTTGTTTCTTATTGGCTCTTTGGAATTTGTATTTGGCTTGCAGTGGCCACCACCGCAGTTTCCGATGGAGTGGCTTTGGCCCTTCGACTACCCAAAAGCCGAAGATTACTTTTTTTTGTATATTTTTTGAGTTTTTTAGTTGCCTTAATACCCTTTCAGTACCTGGTGAAATATCTTTATCCCCTTTTTGGCTATGCCGGTTTTTTATTTTTATATTGTTTGTTAAAATTATTAATAGGAATAAAATGGTAGGTGGTTAGTATGAGCTTCAATACCCTTGATTATTTACTGCTGGGATTGTTTTTATTTTTATTATTTAAAGGAAGCCGGGAAGGAATTTTGGGACTTCCGGTAAAAATTACTGCCCTTGCAGGTGGGGTCATAGTTTCATTTTTATGGGGGGACATGCTGTTTCCCAAAGTTATTCCTGCTTTTTTACCCTATCTTCCGCAAAGCCTGAAAAATCAGTACTTACCGGTGTTTTTTAAAGGGGTTTTATTTTTAGTAACGGCATTCTTAATCTGGAAAGCCGGGGGAAGTATAAGACGGGGTCTTAGAAAAACTCCATTAGGAATTATAGATTCTCTTTTGGGAATTTTTTATAATGGAGTGAAAGGGGTTATTTTTTTAGTGGTGTTATCTCTTATTTTAATACCGTTGGCAGGGGTTTTGATTAAGACTTCTCTTGGGGGAGAGATTAAAGGCTTTTTAAGTTTGGTTCAAAATTCTCTGGTTTTAAATTACTTCTTTACCTTAGTTAAAGATGGCATTTCAACCTTTACAGGAATAAAGGAGGCTAAGCCATGGATTTAATGTTAAAACGGGAAAATATTTTTTCCAACACAAAAGACCAAAATCCAATCTACCTGTTTAATAGGGAGTATCTTGATTTTTTAAGCGGTTGTAAAACCGAACGGAAAGTAGCAAGTTACATAGTGGAAGAGGCTCAAAAACGCGGGTTTACGAATCTTGAAGAGGCTTTAAAGGAGGAAAGAACATTAAAACCCGGAGATAAAGTTTATCTTTTCTTTAAAAACAAAGCGGTGCTTTTAGCGGTAATCGGGGAAAAGCCTTTAAGAGAAGGTTTTAATTTAGTTGCATCTCATTTAGACGTACCGAGGCTTGATTTAAAACCGCAGCCTCTCTATGAAAAAGATGGCTTTGTTCTGTTAAAAACTCACTACTACGGTGGAATTAAAAAATACCAGTGGGTAACAAGGCCTTTAGCTCTTTGGGGTACGGTAGTTTTGAAAGGCGGAAAAGTTTTAGATATAAAATACGGAGAAGACGAAAACGAGGGAGTTTTAACGATTACCGATTTACTACCTCATCTTGCTAAAGACCAGATGGAGAAAAAAATAAGAGAAGCCATTACCGGGGAAGATTTAAATGCGCTTACCGGAAATATTCCGGACCAGGAGGCCAAGGAAAATAAAATTAAAACTTATATCCTAAAACTTCTCCACGACCGCTTTGGTATAACTGAAGAAGATTTAATTACTGCGGAACTATCACTGGTACCGGCAGGTCCAGCCCGGGAAGTGGGTTTGGACCGGAGCATGGTTGGCGGTTTTGGCCAGGACGACCGGGTGTGCGTATTTACTTCTTTAAAGGCAATTTTGGAAGTAGAAGCACCGGTAAAAACTGCAATAGCTTTATTTATGGATAGAGAAGAAATCGGCTCCATGGGCAACACCGGCATGCAAAGTAAATTCTTAGAAAATGCTATCTTAAAGCTTTTGGTAGCTCAGGGAGAAAAAGACGAACTTATGCTTAGGCTTTCGTTAGAAAAGGCCCGGGCGCTATCGGCGGATGTGACTGCTGCGGTAGACCCGACCTTTGAAGGGGTTTTAGAAAAAAATAACGCAGCCCAGATTAATTACGGCATTGTTTTGACCAAATATACCGGCTCCGGCGGCAAGTACGGTACCAGCGAAGCATCGGCCGAGTTTATGCGGGAGATAATAGATTTATTTAATCAGGAAGGAATTCGCTGGCAAACCGGGGAACTGGGCAAAGTGGACCAGGGCGGTGGCGGTACCGTAGCTCAGTTTTTAGCAAATCTCGGGATGGAAGTATTGGATGCGGGAGTCGCTTTATTATCGATGCACTCTCCCTTTGAAGTAGCCGGTAAAGCCGATATTTATGAAGCTTACCGGGCGTATAAAGCATTTTTGAGTGGTGGTAAGTCGTAGGTGTTAAGTGGTCGGTAAAAGATAAAAACAAGAAGGAGGGTTTAGATAGAAATTGAAAAGCTATAGAAAAGAACTCTGGTTTAACCTTCCTACCCGCCGGGGTTTTGTCAACATTACCCCGGACGTAGAAAAATGCGTAAAGGAGTCGGGAATTAAAGAAGGCCTCTGCCTGGTAAACGCCATGCACATTACCGCCTCGGTCTTTATCAACGACGATGAACCGGGACTGCACCACGATTTTGAAGTATGGTTAGAGGGGCTTGCCCCGGAAAAACCTTATGAACGCTACCGGCATAACGGTTTTGAGGATAACGCCGATGCCCATTTGAAAAGAACTATTATGGGCCGGGAAGTCGTGGTAGCGGTTACCGAAGGTAAGCTTGACCTTGGGCCCTGGGAGCAAATTTTTTACGGGGAGTTTGACGGGAAACGGAAAAAAAGGGTTTTGGTGAAAATTATCGGGGAATAACCCTATATAAGCTCTAATAACGGCTTAATATCATAGCGGCGGCGGTGGAGATTACTCCATAGGTCGCCGTATTTTTTTACCCGCTTCCAGATAGTTTTGATATTAAACTCGGCAGGGGAGATCTCCCCTTTTGCTACCTCTTCCCATAAAAGAGGGGTGGATACCGGAGCTTTGGGCAGGGGCCGAAGACTGTAAGGAAAAACCATAGTGCGTCCCCGGGTGTTTTGGAGATAGTCAAGGTATACTTTGCCTGTTCGCTTTTTTATCACCCGCTCCAAAGTTACCTTTTCGGGATAAGCTTTAAAAATTAACCGGCAAAGATTGAAAGCTGCCCGGGTGGTATCTTTAAAACCGTACTTTGGTTCTATGGGGACAAAAAGGTGCAAACCTTCTTTTCCGGAGGTTTTGGGCCAGGCCTCAAGGCCAAGTTTTAAAAGGACCTCCCGGAAAAGAAGGGCCACAGGAAGGCAATCCTGAAACGAAAGCGGTGGTTCGGGATCTAAATCAAAAACCAAAATATCCGGATTTTCTATCCGGGGTACTTCTGAAAGCCAGCAGTGAAGCTCGATTACGCCCTGATTTACAAGCCATAAAAGGGCCTCTTTATTTGCTACAGAGGGATAGTTTACCCATTTCTTTTCTTTTTCGTGCCAAATAGCTACTTTATTTAAAAAATTAGGAGCATAGGCGGGAATTTCTTTTTGGTAAAAGCTTTTTCCGGCAATTCCGTCAGGAAAGCGGTTCATCACAAAGGGGCGGTTACTGATATAGGGAAGGATGTGGTCAGCCATTAAGTAGTAGTAAGCAATAACATCCTTTTTAAAAATTAGATCCGCAGGATAAAAAAGTTTATCGGGATTGGAAATGATTTTACTTAAATCCATTGTTACCTCCATTGGCGGGAGAAAACCCCACAATTTTGGGATGGCGAAGTCCCCCGGGGGTTTTTTCAAGATACTGGATACTAACTTCTAAAAGAGGATAAAGGGTAATTTCTCCTGGGTTTTTTTCTTTAACTATGGGGGTAAGTAAATTTAAAAGGTCGTTTTGTCCCCAAAAGGGGATTTTATAGCTGTTATTAGTCTTCTGGTCAAAAACCATTAAGCTTTCCACCTTACCCTGTTTTATGAAAACTTTTGTTAAAAGAAAATTTTCTTTGGTAAAATTTTTTATTTTAAGCCAGAGGGCGGTACGTTTTCCCGGGTAATAAAAAGAAGAAATTTTTTTGGCAACTATCCCTTCGTAATTTTCCAAAGCTGCCTTATTAAAAAAATCTTTTCCCTTTTCAAGTACATACGGAGCAATTTTAAAAGGCGATGGTAGGTCTTTTAAAAAGCTTTTGCGCTCAATAAGAGGTGTAGTTAAAAGATTTTTTCCGGAAAATCTTAAAACATCAAAGATTACTAAAAAAATATTTTCTTCCTTTTTTGAGAACCCCAAAAGCTTGGAAAAACTTCCTTTCTTACCCTCCCCCCAGATAATTTCTCCGTCCAAAACGGTATCTTGCGGAAAAAATGTTTTAACTTCGGTCAATTGAGGAAAAGAAAGGGCTAAATTTTTACCGTTTCGGGAAATTAATTTAACCTCTTTTTCAATAAAAACAAGGCAGCGAAAACCATCCCATTTATATTCAAAAAGCCAGGAACTATCATCAAAGGGAGCTTCCCTTTCTTCTAAAAGCATGGGTTTAAACAAGGCTTATGCACCAACTTTTTCTCCGGTAATTTTTTCTAAAGACAAACGAAGAGCTTCGGTTAAATCAATAACTTTTGCCGGAACTTTTTCTTCGGGAATGACAATGGCTTCGTGCTGGATTTTCTTTTCAATTACCTCCATTAAAGCTTCCCGGTAGGTATCTTTGTATTTTTCGGGAGTAAAAGGAGTAGTTAAAGAATCGATTAACATTTTGGCCATAGAAAGCTCCCGTTCCTCCACCGGGATTTCCTTAGGTATCTCCAATATTTCAAACTTACGAATTTCGTCGGGATAGAAAATAGTTGAAACGGTTAAAACCTGTTCTTTAAAGACCCGCACCATGGCGATATTTTCTTTGGTTCTTAAAACCATCTTCGCGATGGCAATTTTCTTGCTATCCTTTAAAGCCTGCATTAACAAGGCATAAGGTTTTTCTCCGCCTTCGGAAGGTGTTAAGTAATAGCTTTTTTGCAAGTAAATAGGGTCCACTTCGGCTAAATTTACAAAATCCAAAATTTCAATTTTTCGTCCTTTTAACTTCGGTAAAGCTTCAAGCTCTTCTTCGGTAAAAGTGACAAACTGTCCTTTAGAAAATTCATATCCTTTGGTAATTTCCTCTGGGCTGACCTCGCGGTTGCATACGGCACAGAACTTTTTATAATGAATTGGCCCGCCGCAGTTTTGGTGAATAAGGGAAAAAGAGATGCTTTTAGATTCGGTTGCAGGATAAAGTTTTACCGGAATGGATACCAGACCAAAGGCAATAAAACCCTTCCAGATTGGCCGCATAAAATTCGCTCCTTTTTAATTTAGTATGGCGGGAAGAAAAATTTTTAAACTTATAACGAATAGTAATTATATTGAATAAAAAATTAACAAAAATTAATTTGAAATATAAATATTCATTATGTTATTATCTTGAAGGAAAGAAAGGAGGAAATTGATAATGGGCGAAATTATCAAAAGCTATTACCAGAAAGTAATTGCGGAATTTTGGGACCAAAAGACAACGGTCATACTTCTGGGCATTTTAAGCGGCCTTTACTTTGGAACAGTTGGCGTAGTATGGGCGGTAACCGGTGAGTTTACCCGCTGGGGAGCAAGTTTCCTCAAATGGATGGGCGTAGATGTATCGCCTTATACTTATTTAAAAATCATCAAATATAAAGGTACCGTTTTAACCCGGATAGACGGGGTAATGGTGCTGGGAATGTTTGCGGGAGCCTTGATTGCAGCTCTTTTTGGGCAAAATTTTAAACTTAGAATCCCTACCGCTAAAAGGGTGCTACAGGCTTTAATTGGCGGTATAATTGCCGGCTTTGGCACCCGCCTTGCCATGGGGTGTAATTTAGCGGCCCTTTTTACCGGAATACCTCAGTTTTCGCTTCATACCTGGTTTTTTACCCTGGGAACTATTTTTGGTACCTATATAGGAATAAAAATTACCCTCTCTCCTTATTTTCGGGGAGAGCCCAAACTGGTCAAAGCTTCGGAATTTAATGCGGAAAATTTAAAGGCAAATACCCAAATGCAACCCTTTTTGGGCTGGCTTGGACTTATTGTTTTTGCCGGAATTTTATTGTCCCGGCCGGAAATGCCGAATAATTTAAAACTTGCTACCGTTTTTGGCTTTGCCTTTGGCTTTTTAATCCAAAAGGGACAGGTATGCTTTACCTCAGCTTTTCGGGACTTATGGCTGGTGGGACGTACGACTACGCTAAAGGCTCTGGTCTGGGGAATGGCGGTGCAGATGCTTTTAACTGCTGTTTTCATTGCCAAGGGAACGCCTGCTAAAGTTCTCTGGGCCGGTCCCAATGCGCTAATTGGTGGCCTTTTATTTGGTATTGGGATTGTTATTGCCGGAGGGTGTGAGACCGGCTGGATGTACCGGGCAATGGAAGGCCAGATTCATTTTTGGTTTGTAGGTTTGGGTAATGTGATTGGGGCAACAATCTTGTTCCTGGTGTGGGATAAGGGGGTTTATAAATACTTAGCCGAGCCGTTTCCGAAGTTTAGCTTGATAGAACATTTTGGTTACTTACCGGCCTTTATATTGACTGGATTATTCCTTTTAGGGCTGTACTTATGGGCGGATTTACGAGAAGCAAGCGGCAGGTCAATGATAAAAAATAAGACCATGCCGGTGAGGAGGGTGTAATATGGAAGAGAAACGGTATGTCTTGGATTTACGGGGGGAACCCTGTCCTTATCCGGTGGTGTATTCCCTGCAGGTTCTGGCAGAACTGGAAAGCGGAGCGCTTTTGGAAATTTTAGCCGATTGTCCGCAATCGTTTAAATCGGTCCCGGAAGAAGTGGTAAAAGCCGGGTACGAAATGGCTGAACCTCCGCAAAAAATTGGGCCAACGTTAAGGTTTTTGGTAAGAAAGCCATAAAATTTGATAATTAAAAAGGCCGAGAAGCTTTTAGCTTTTCGGCCTTTTAAACGTTAAACCTGAAGTAAATAACATCGCCGTCCTGAACCACGTAATCTTTTCCTTCCAGGCGGATTAACCCTTTTTCCCGGGCGACGGTCATCGAGCCGACTTCTATTAATTTTTCCCAGGGAATAACTTCTGCTCGGATAAAGCCCCGCTCGATGTCCGAGTGGATTTTGCCGGCGGCCTGAGGAGCTTTGGTACCTCTTTTTATGGTCCAGGCTTTAACCTCCTGGGGCCCGGCAGTAAAGAAGGTAATCAGGCCAAGTAAAGCATAACCGGTTCTAATAAGTTTATTTAACCCCGGCTCTTCAATACCAAGGTCTTCTAAAAACAACGCCCGTTCATCTTCGGGAAGTTCTTGAATTTCGCTTTCGATTTTAGCCGACAGTACGACAACTTCGGCATTTTCCTTTGCAGCAATTTCCCGCACTATATCGACTTCTTTGGGCGGCGAGAGAAGATCTTTTTCTCCCACATTGGCCACGTAAACTACGGGCTTGGCGGTGATAAAACCGATTTCCCGTAAAATCTCCTTTTCCTCATCGGAAAATTCATGGGCCCGTACCGGAAGACCCCGGTCAAAACCGTCAATTATCCTTTTAAGCATTTCTGCCTCAATTTTGCCCCGCTTTTCCCCGCTTTTGGCAACTTTTTCCGCCCGCTCTAAACGCCTTTGGGCGGTTTCTAAGTCCGCTAAGATAAGCTCGGTATTTATGGTATCAATATCCCGGGCGGGATCTACCGAACCTTCGACGTGGGTAACGTTAGGGTCGGTAAAACAGCGGACCACATGGGCAATACCGTCAACCTGCCGGATGTGGGATAAAAATTTATTGCCCAAGCCCTCTCCCCGGCTTGCTCCACGAACAAGACCGGCAATATCCACAAAACGGGTAACGGCCCGCACCACCCGCTCGGGTTTTACCACTTCCGCAATTTTATCCACCCGGGGGTCGGGGACTTCTACCACTCCCACGTTGGGTTCAATGGTGCAAAAAGGATAATTGGCCGCTTCGGCTTTAGCCTTGGTTATCGCATTAAATAAAGTAGACTTTCCCACATTGGGCAGTCCCACAATTCCAATTTCCATCTACTTCCTCCTCACGGTAATTTTTTAAATTTTTTCAAATCTCCAATCTCCAACATCTAACTTCCAAATTAGCTTCCAGTAGTTTTGCGTACCGCCCGAATTTTTCTAATAATTTTTTCCCGGGGAACTAAAATAATATGGCCGCAGCCGGTGCATTTTAAGCGAAAATCAATACCTATTTTTAGCACTTCCCACTCGTAATTTCCGCAGGGGTGTGGCTTTTTTAGTTTAATTATATCGCCTATTTGAATTTCACGCGGATCAACCATTATCCATCTCCCTTTCCTCCCGGGTAATGTAGACCCGTCGGGGATATGGAATTTCAATACCTTCGGCATCAAAAGCTTCTTTAATGGCTTTTCTGAGCTCCCACTCGATATTCCACTGTTCCATGGGCTTTACCTTGGCAATTACCCGAAAAACCATTTCCGAGGGTCCGAAATTAACAATCCCCAAAACCTTGGGGCCTTCATAGATAAGTTCTCCGTATTTTTCTTTTATTTGCTGGCAAACCCTTTCTAAAACCCGGTTTACCTTTTCCACATCTTCTTCGTACGCTACCCCTACGTCCACTAAAGCCCGTTGCGGTCCCCGGGTTTTGTTGGTGACCATTGTTATACTGCCGTTGGGGATGATATGAAGCTCACCGGTAAAATCCCGGAGTTTGGTAACTCTAAGCCCTAATTCTTCGACAATGCCGGAGGTTTGCCCGATGGTAACGTAATCTCCCACCGCAAACTGGTCTTCCATTAAAATAAAAAAACCGCTTATCACATCTTTAACCAGGCTCTGGGCGCCAAAGCTTACGGCTAAACCTAAAATACCAGCTCCGGTTAAAAGGGTTTTGGCAAAACCGGTATTTTCAAAGACCTGAGCAATAATAGTAAGAAATGCGGTAATGTAAATAAAGTAACTCCAGAGACTTTTTAAGATGGTACGCAGGGTTTCAACCCGGTTTTCCTTAAGGCTTAATTTTTTGCCGTAGGGAACAATAAAACGGTTGATAAAGGAGTGGCCAAGCTTAAGTAGTACCACCGAGCTTACCAGAATAATTAAAAGAATTAAGGATTTATCGAGAATTTTATCCCAGTTTAAGTTTAAAAGGCCAAAATTCATCAGTATCCCTCCGGCAATTAATCTAATACAATATTATATTTAATCTTTTCCAAAAAAACAAATGGTACCGGAAGGGACGGTTCGAGACCCCTGAAAAAAGTATTATAAAAAATAGAAAATGTAGAATAAAATAACAATAGCCCCTAAATTTATGATATAATTT